>DAOVNI010000118.1 GCA_030630315.1 Phycisphaerae bacterium
ATTTCGCAGTCCGAAAAAACAAACCCAATTCAAACCCAATTTCTGTAAAGGCCAAAATGAACGCAAACGCTTTTTCACAAAAGGATTATGAAAATGAAACCGCCTTCAGGCTCGAACAAAACAAACCCAATCAAACCCAATTTCAAATGCCCACAAACCCATCAAAGGAGCGAAGAAAAGGGTATCATGAACTTTTTCTGGCTCTCAGTTGCCGGAAAGGATATAATATAGTGCTCTCGTTAGCGTTTGTTTATTTACTACCCCCAAGGGTATATTTTGGAGTTTAATGCGATGAAGGAAAAACACAACAAAATCAATAGAAGGAATTTTTTGAAGACCGTGGGGGCCGCAGGATTGGGGTCCGTTCTCACCGGCTGTGAGAGCAGGAAGGAAAGCGAGCCGAACGCCGTCGACGCAAATGCCCCGGCAAAAGCACAGGTGCCACAGTACCCACAGGTGCCGAAACGAAAGTTGGGCAAAACGGGTATTGAAGTTCCCTGCCTCTGCTTGGGCGGAAATCAAGACCTTCTTCAGAACCAAATAGTTCTAAGAATGGCTCCTCAGTGGGGTGTTACCTATTGGGATACAGCCCACAACTATGGCGGCGGAAACAGTGAGCTGGGCATAGGTAAATTCCTCTCGAAGAATCCCGAGGCCCGAAAGAGCTTGTTCATTACCAGCAAGGCATCGAGGGCAAGAACTGTGGCGGACGTGGAAAAACGACTTCAGACATCTCTGAAAAGAATGAATACCAAATACATCGATTTGTACTATGGCGTCCACATATTGACCGACCCTGCACGGTTGACAGATGAGCTAAGGCAGTGGGCAGAAGACGCAAAGAAACGCAACCTGATACACTTTTTTGGTTTCAGCACCCACCAAAATATGGCCGAGGTCCTTACCGCTGCTGCCGGATGCGACTGGATTGATGTGGTAATGACAATCTACAATTTTCGACTGATGCAGGACAAGAAGCTCAGCGCCGCTATTGACGCGTGCCACAAAGCAGGCAAAGGTCTTATGGCCATAAAGACTCAGGGAATGGGACAGAGGATTCGAACCGAAGAGGATAAAAAACTGGTCCAGCATTTCCTGCAGCGAGGTTTCTCCCCGGGCCAGGCAAAGATAAAAGCCGTGCTCGAAGATGAAAGGTTCACTTCAGTCTGCGTAGGGATGCAGAACATCTCGCTTTTAACCTCGAACGTCGCAGCGGTGCTCGATAAGACCAGGCTTACCCAGGCTGACAGAAATGTTTTCAAGGAATACGCCCGGGCGACCTGCGACGACTATTGTGCTGGCTGTGCAAATATCTGTAACTCGGCCCTGCCGGATACGCCATACATTAGTGACATTATGCGGTATTTGATGTACTACAACAGCTACGGCGAGCACGCTGCAGCCAGAGGGCTTTTCGCTCAAATCCCTCACAACGTGAGAAACAAACTGCTCAGCACCGATTATAGACCTGCGGAAGCTCGCTGCCCACAGCATCTACCGATAGCCGAGCTGGTCGCCGAAGCCGTCAGCAAGTTGGCCTGAATCAATTGATTCCGTCAAACGAACGCCGGATCTTCGATATTGATTATTTTCTATTGCCCCTGCCGCCAACAAGCAGTAGGGCTTTTCCAATAATCAATAATCCTTTCCTTGGCCGACCAAAAAAATGTCGCTTTTTGCACAACATAAGTGCTTTATTAACAAAGAGTTACACTTAACAAAGGATAATTTTTCTTGCTTTCCCACACTCCTTTCGGTTATAATAACCCTGTAATAAGAGACCTGCTTGTTGCTGGCAGGCATAACAGTTCTGGTTTCTGGGATGGGAGATGAAGAAGTTTTATTACGAAATCTGGCTTCCGTTTACGTTTAATAAAAGACGGCTTTTGCTTCTGGCAATCGCAAGTTATATTGCTCTCTGTTAAAAAGGCCTTGGACTTTTTACCTCCCTTCCGACCGCTCAGTTTTGGGCGGTTTTTTTATGCGCACCGGATTCGGTAAACATTTGACACGCCCAGGACGGCAAATTAAGCTTATAATAAATAACCGAATAATCAGGGACTTACAAAATGATAATAGTTACCGGCGGAGCCGGCTTTATCGGCTCAGCACTAATTGCCGCATTAAACAAAAGGCAAATCGCCGACATCCTTGTCGTTGACCGGTTGGATTCCGACGAGAAATGGAAGAACCTGCGCAATCTGTCTTTCGCCGATTACGTGGAGAAGGACGACTTCTTGGAAATGGTGCTCGAAAACAAGCTCAGCCCACCCATCGAGGCGGTCTTCCATCTCGGCGCCTGCACCAGCACCACCGAGACAAATGCTTCATACCTTATAAAGAACAACTACGAATACACCAAACTATTGGCCCAATGGGCAACCGATGCCAATATCCGATTTATTTACGCTTCGAGCGCCGCTACCTACGGCGACGGCTCAGCCGGCTTCAGTGACGATGAAAGTCAAATCAACAAACTCAGGCCGTTGAATATGTACGGCTACTCCAAGCAGCTTTTCGACCTCTGGGCACGAAGGACCAACCTGTTAAAAAAAATCGCAGGCCTGAAATACTTCAACGTCTTCGGGCCAAACGAATATCACAAGGGCGATATGCAAAGCTTTGTACTCAAGGCCTTCAAGCAGATAAACGCAAAAGGCAAGGTAGGCCTGTTCAAATCTTATAAGCCCGAATTCAAAGATGGCGGGCAGAAACGCGATTTTATTTATGTCAAAGACGCGGCTGATATGACTTTGTTCTTTTTAGATAATCGCCAGCTAACCGGCCTGTTCAATATCGGCACCGGCCAGCCGCGCACCTGGAACGACCTTGTAAAAGCCGTTTTCGCCGCTATGGACAAACCGCCGAACATCGAATATATCGAAATGCCCGAATCAATCCGCAGCCAGTATCAGTACTTCACCGAAGCCGATATAGCCAAACTCCGCAAAGCCGGCTATGACAAAAAAACAACTTCCCTCGAAGACGCAATAAAAGACTACGTCCAAAACTATTTGCAAAAAGATGAATATTTAGGGAGCCGATAAAAATGGCTAAGAAAATTTCTCCAAAAATCCAGCAGGCCGCAGAGAAATACCTTGATTCCCTCGGCTCTTCACGAGAGCAATTAACCGACAAGCAATGGGAAATCATAGCTAATTATGTTAAAACCAGACGAATGAAAGTCCCTATTTTACTGGCGGGCGGGATATTTTGTGCTTGCATGGGATTTTTGTACTCCTGGTATGCTAAAAACCATATCGCCAATATACTACCTGACGAAGTAGTATTTGTCTCCAAAGCCAATAAAGAGTCTGCTATAACTTTGAAGCCCGATGATATAAAGGAACATATTGATTATCTGACACATGCATATTTTATGGCCGGTTCTCTTTTCATGCTTACAGTTTTTATGTTGGGGGCAGTTTCTATTTGTATTCCTTTAATGAGACGAGGAAACAGAAAAATGCTTAAGGCATTTATCCCACGCAAGCAAGAACCTGAAGGGACTGCCCCATCGACAGAATAATATACGAGGAGCCTTATGCCATATACGCCATTTCATTTTGGGCCGAGCGGATTTATTGGGCTGGCGCTGAGAAAGTGGATTGACCCGGCGGTATTTGTGCTGGCCAACGTCATCGTTGACATTGAGGTGCTGGTTATAATGCTGCTTGGAATTGGTTGGCCCGTGCACAGGTATTGTCACACGCTTTTAATCGGGGCGGCTGTGGGCATTGTCTGGGGATTGGCCGCCTATCTGCTGCGAAATTTCTTCAAAAAGATAATGACAATATTTCGCATCTCTTATAAAACCGGTTTCTGGAAGATGCTTGTCTCAGGCGTTCTCGGCGCGTGGTTTCACGTTGTGGTTGACGCTGTTTACCACGAGGACGTGCGGATGTTTTGGCCGAGCAGCGCAAAACCACTGCACGCGCTGCTAACCAAGCCGCAGGTAAACATTATATGTACTATTTTCTTCATTCCGGCTGTCATTGCGTATATACTGGCGGTGATTACGTTCGTGAAAAAGAATAGCGCTGAAACCAAAGTCGGCGAGAAAGAAGGCAGATAATTATGGCTGTTCGCAACATTCTCAATCTGGCAGGGCCGCCATGGGATGTTTTGTTATTAGTGTAGCTAAGAGTTCTTTTTGGAGTCTTGAAATGAAAAGTATTTTGAAATATTTCCTGAGAGGCCTTCTGGTTTTCGTTCCCGTTGGGCTTACGATTTTTATACTCGTTTACGTTTTTACCAGTCTGGACGAACTCTTTAGCAAACTGTTTCCATTTATACCGTTTCGTGGTTTGGGGCTTTTGGTGGGGCTTTTAGTTACGATTGGTGGAATATTTCTCATCGGTTTGTTCGCATCGAATTTCGTGGGCAAAAAGCTCTTTGGCCTCCTGGATAAGATCTTAAATAAAGTTCCCTTAGTCAAGATGCTGTACGGTGCCATTAGGGACCTCGTGGAGGCCTTTGCAGGCGAAAAGAAAAAATTCGACAAGCCCGTACTGGTAACGCTCGGACCAAATTCTTACGCAAAGGTGGTCGGCTTTATGACAAGAGAAAACCTCGAGAATCTCGGGCTAAAGGACCATGTCGCCGTCTATCTTCCGCAGTCGTACAACTTCGCAGGCAATGTCCTGCTCTTTCCCAAAGAGGCCGTTAAGCCCTTGGATATTGAAAGCTCCGAGGCTATGACGTTTATTGTTTCCGGCGGGGTGGCAGGCGCAAAGCAAGAACAATCAGCGGACAATTAACCCGAATACTTCACCGGCTTTTCGGATTAGCTGACAACAGCAGAGTTTATCGCCAGCGGCCTTGCCTATTCCCTGCTTATCCTTTATAATTGCTGCTTTTAGAAGTTCTTGCTTTGCAGGGAAAAAACTATGGCAGAAAAGATTGCGGAACAGATTAAACTTCTTAAACGCGGCATAGCGGAAATCTTTACCGAGGCCGAACTCGCTGAAAAACTCACCGAGGCCGCCAAAACGCCCAGACAGCTCCGAATCAAGCTCGGCCTTGACCCAACCAGCGCCGACATACATCTCGGCCATACCGTCGTATTGCGAAAGATGCGCCAATTCCAGGACCTCGGCCACAAAGCCGTGCTCATCATAGGTGACTACACCGCACGAATCGGCGACCCTTCCGGCCAGGACACAACCCGCCCAATATTATCACCTGAGCAAATAGAACAAAATGCAAAGACATATTTCGAACAGGCTGGCAAAATCCTCAACGCCTCAGAAAACAAACTTGAAATCAGATACAACAGCGAGTGGCTCGCCGGCCTGAGATTAGCTGATATTATCAAGCTAACAAGCAATATGACTGTGGCCCGTATGCTTGAGAGGGACACTTTCGAACTGCGCCATAAAAAAGCTGAACCAATTGGTGTTCACGAATTCCTGTACCCGCTTATGCAGGGCTACGATTCGGTTATGGTACGAAGTGACGTCGAATTGGGCGGCACAGACCAGACTTTCAACAATCTCGTCGGCAGAGACATTCAGCGGGCGTATGGTCAGCCGCCGCAGATAGTAATCACTACGCCCATACTCGTCGGCCTCGACGGCAAAGAGAAAATGAGCAAATCAAAAGGCAATTACATCGGCGTAACCGATGAGCCTGACGATATATTCGGAAAAATAATGAGCATCTCTGATGATATGATGGAAAATTACTTTACGTTGCTGACTGATTTTGAGACCGGAAAAATTGCCGAACTTCTCGCTCCGGCAAAGACACATC
>DAOVNI010000024.1 GCA_030630315.1 Phycisphaerae bacterium
CCGGCAAGGCAGCGGAATACATACCGGTTGCGAAACCATTTATAATTAGTGTTGCGGCCCCCATCTCGGCCTGCCCGGCGAGCTGGCGCGTGGGCGAATACTCATCAGAAGTATAGTATTCTGTGAACTGGCCGATAAGGACGCCTGCGACCAGCCCGGCAACGACCGAGCCAAAGATGCCCCAGCTAATCCAGCCTGTTGCAGCTATTATAGCCACGGCAGCAACAATCAATACCGAGCTGCTGAGAGTTCCTGTCAGCAGTGCACGCAGCAGGTTCTTCTGGGTTGCACTTTCCTTACAGCGAACGAGAAAGACCCCAACGATAGAAAGAATGATGCCTACCCCGGCAACGAGCGTCGGGGCCAGAACAGCCTTCAACGGGTCCATTCCTTTCTCCGCCAGTACGCTCACTGACAAGGCCGCACCAAGTGCTGCGGTTGCGAATATCGAGTTGCAGTAGCTCTCGAACAGGTCCGCACCCATACCGGCAACATCACCGACGTTATCACCGACATTGTCAGCGATTGTGGCCGGGTTGCGGGGGTCGTCTTCAGGAATGCCTGCCTCGACCTTGCCTACCAGGTCGGCACCGATATCCGCGGCCTTGGTGTAAATACCGCCGCCGACACGGGCGAACAATGCCTGCGTGGAGGCGCCCATACCAAAGGTAACCATCGTAGTGCTAATCTCGACCAGCTTGCGGCTGGCGTTCATTCCTTTGGGTACGAGGGTCAGGCCGAGGAATTCGAGGCCCTGCCTCATATGTTCAGCCGTATAGATGAGCTTGTCAAGAATCAGATACCAGATTGTGATGTTGAGCAGGCCGAAACCAACGACAATAAGGCCCATTACCGCGCCGGACCGAAAGGCAACCTGTAGTCCCTGGTTCAAACTCTTGCTGGCGCCTTGAGCGGTTCGGGACGAGGCGTTGGTTGCCGTCTTCATACCCAAAAAGCCGCAAAGTGCGCTGAAGAAGCCGGCCGTTAGGAAGGCTACAGGCACAAATGGGTTCTGCACACCTAAATAGGCCAGAGCCGTAAAGACAATAAAAAGAAACAGGAACACCAGGGCCACAACCTTATACTGACTGAACAGATATGCATAGGCCCCTTCACGAACGTGCCCGGCAATGGCAATCATCTTCTCATTGCCTTCGGGGGCAGCCATCATCTTCTTGTAAAATATGTAGGCGACGACCAGAGCAGCCACCGAGGCCAGAGGGGCAATCCACCACTCCGTGGGGATGCCGGTCGCAGCGGCTGATTCGCGGGCTTGCGATGCAAAGCCCGTCGAGTTCAAGGCAAAGAAGGAAACCAAAAATGCGACGGAGTGCTTAAAAATTTTCACTTTTTCTGCTCCTTCAGAATCTAACTATAATTCCCCCGCCCACAACATACGCAAAATTGCCTGCAGTTTAACCAAACAGAGACGTTCTTCAAGTGTTTTGTTGTGGCAAATTCAAATAAAAAAGAAGAGCACAAGAACACTTATGCACTGTTACGTGTGGTAATCCGCGTTGATTGTAACATATTCGGCGCTTAAATCACAACCGTAGCAAAAATCACTTTGCTTTCCCACTCCCAAATCCACTGTTATTGTGTGCTCGGTTTGTGAAACGATTTTACCGGCCCTTTTTGCGTCAAACTTTTTAGGAGCACCGTTCTTAAAGACGGTTATATCGCCGAGCTTACAGGAGAGCTTATCCGGGTTCAATTTTATGCCTGCTGAACCGACTGCACAGATAATCCTGCCCCAGTTAGGGTCGCCGCCGTTCACTGCGCATTTTACCAGCGGATAATCGGCTATCGCCCTGCTCGCTCTTGCAGCATCGGCTTTCGTAGCCGCACCCTTGACGACAACCTTAAACATCCGCGTTGCCCCCTCGGCGTCAAGCGCCATCTGTCTGACTAAATCGTCACATAAATCGGCTAAGGCCAGAGTGAATTTTCTATATCGCGGGCACTGGCTCACTATGGGGCGATTTCCCGCCAAGCCGGAGGCAAGGATTATCGCAGTGTCATTTGTGCTTTGATGGCCGTCAACAGTTAGTTTGTTTAGCGAATTGCCGATAGCGGTCTTCAGGGCCTTGCCTAACAGTGCTTTGCTTATTGCAACATCTGTCGTAATAAAACAAAGCGTTGTCGCCATATTCGGAGCAATCATACCCGCTCCTTTGACTGCGCCGGCTATGGTAATTTTTTTACCGGAAATTCCGAGTCGACGAACGGCTTGTTTGGACCTGGTGTCGGTCGTCATTATCGCCTTTGCAAAATCCAGCCCGGCTTTAGATGAAGCTGAAAGTTTTGCTGCCGCTTTTGAGACGCCTGCGGTTATTTTTTTGATTGGCAACTGCTCCCCAATAATACCGGTCGAAGCAACTAAGACATTATGCGGGTCAACCTCAATACGTTTAGCCGTCTCGGCACACATTGTAATTGCATTTTTCATTCCTGCCTGGCCGGTGCACGTATTGGCATTGCCGGAATTGACAACCACCGCCCAAATCTTGGGACTTTTTACATGCTTCTTGCTCACGTGTACCGCTGCTGATACGATTTTATTGGTTGTAAAGACTGCCGCCACCTTCGCACCGGCTGGACAGACAAGCAGTGCTAAATCGGCTTTGCCTGATTTCTTAATCCCGCAAATCACCCCCGCCGCCACAAACCCCCGTGGCGCAGTAATAGTATTATTAGCCATCTTGTGCCTCGTTAAAGAATAGTTGTATTTCTTGAGCGCCGGTCTGTAATTGCTTTCGGGCTATTACTAAGAACTCCCTTAACCGCCATATCCCTGAAATCAGCCATCGGGGCGTACTATTTCAGCAAACTATTAAACCTCTCTAATATCCACCTGTGTTCAGATAGCTTGCTAAGCTCCTTTTGTCTCCTTCTGCCGAGCGTCAGCGCACGATGGCAAACTATTTATTGCCTTAGCGATTCGCAAATCAACTTCAAAGCCGTCCCAGATATTCTCGTGGCTGATTGCACCCAACACAACGGCTTCTTTATGCAGCGCATCGTATATCCGCAGGGCCTCTTTATAAGACAGCTTTTCCTCTGCGTCTAACTTGCGATAAAACTCATTCAGTTTGTGTTTGTTCCTTACCATTAAAGCCAAACCACCTCACTGAGAACATGGCGAATCCAGGGATTACGTTCCTTTTTCATCTTCTCTATTTCCTCGCCGGTGTATGGGAAAACATCACAGCAAATTGAGAGATTATCAGGGAGAAAATCCGGGATTCTGTCCAGGAAACGCTTGTCGCTTTGCCGCAGAATTATAAGCAGGTCTACATCGCTGGCTGGACCGTATGTGTCGTTAGCGTAAGAGCCAAAATAACCCACCCGTTCTACTTCCGGGCGCGTCCGCTTGAGACTTTTCGCGTAATCTCTTAACTGACGCAAAACCTTGTCTTTATCGGCGAAGACAACTTTGACAAAATTTGATGATTTCTCTGGCATTTTTGATCGCCTCTTGAGCCTCTCTTTTCGTGTAATAATCGGCAGGAATCCCACGTTCAAAACCATTAGGATAACGCGTGGGAATATAATGCTTATCCAGAATCTTTGCAGCTTCTAACAACTTCTGTGGCACTTTCACCTTCTCATTGAGGGCCTTTAGCAGGGCATAGACCGAGTGCCCCCAACCTTCACCATGCAGAGAAAGAAAAACAGCCTTGACCGCTTTTTCTGCGCCCTGCTGGGCGCTGAAACAGGACCACTCAAAGTCATTATCTTTGCAGGCATGTACTGCGTGATTTAAATCCCGTTTAGCCTGCGCCAGGCAATCTTTTGATCTATCGGGCATTTCTTAGTCCTTTCCGAATAGGTTTTACTTTCCCTCTCTCTCTAAGCTATTATAAACCTAAATTGCCGGTTTAACCAGCTTTTTTACTCTCAGAGCAGTTGCTTTCAAAGCTGAGTTGTGGTTTTCGAGCGTCTATCCCTGATATTCTTCGGGCTGTTGCTGAGTTTTCCCGCAATCGCCACATGCCGAAAATCAGCCATTGGGTCATAGAATTTCTCGCCCATATCAACTGTATTAACCATCAAGCCGGCATGATTTTGCTTCAGTTGCTTTACAATTTTGCCGTCCGGCTGAATGAAGCACGATGGATACGGCGAATAGTATCCGCTTGAATTTGCCATGCTCACCCAGAAATAATTCGTCGCCGCCCTGCACTGCATCGTCTGTCGCATAATATGAGTGTGCACACTCGGGCCTTTCTGCCGGGCATTGTAAAACGATTGGAAAATGCAATTGACTTTCTGTTTATACAACTGCCTGTAAATCTCCGGAAACCGCAAATCAAAGCATATCAGCAGCGAGCATTTTACACCATTAACGTTAAAGTTTACAAATCTATCGCCCGGCGTATAACGGCGTAATTCGGCCCTGATGCAAAATCTCTTGTCGTAGCGGTCAACAATTTTGCCGTCCGGCCCTATCAGGTACAAACTGTTGTGCGGCTTATTCGGCCTGGCCTGCCCCCGAATGTTTTTGTCGGGGGTCAATTTGTGCGTACTGCCCAGCACGACCCAAAGTTGCAGTTTGGCCGCAAGTGCTATAATCTTCTTGGTCTCTTCCTTCAACAGTGCCCAATCGTACCCCTCAAATGTCGGAAAGTCGGTGCCCACATAGCCGCTGAGCGCGCATTCGGAAAAATGTACTATCTCCGCTCTGGCTTTAGCCGCTTCGTACAAATACTCGCTAATTATTCGAGCGTTTCGCTTGATGTATCGGCTTACAGCAAACTGGCAAGTAGCTACTTTCAGTACACCGGCAGCCATTATTACCCCTACGACAGACCTAATGTTTCTTCGAGCCCGAAAACGTTTCGAGAGAAATATTCATCACCGTATTATTCTCGTAGTTAGTTTATCTCTGATTTCCGCTCGTCTCCTGCATATCCTCTCAACATCAATAGGATAAGTACCGTACTCATGCACGGTCTGATACATAACCTGCACGTTCTCTATAGGAATAAGATCGTGCACTTCACTGGAAGAGCCAATAAAAATCCCGCCATCTGGTCCAAGCTTTTCTACTGGCCTATTCGGGTCTGGCGGCTGATAGCTGTCTATAGCCGAATCTTCCGCAAGCGGGTGTTTGACGGTCTCTGTGTAATAGCCTTTGCCGAATTTCGTATCGTACTCAAACACATCCCACCCAACACCCCATTCGTCAGTATATGCTTTGTCATCTTGATAGTAGGCTTTGGCCCATCCAATGGAAGTTTGCAGTATATCCTCGTCGAGCCATCGTTCTAACTCATACGTATTACCGCCACCATGCGGGTTGTGGGAGGACACACTTTCCTGTCCTATGTCTTTGCGCAGCCTCAAGGCAAATTCCGGTGTAAAACTTATTTGCATTGGACAACGGTCAGGCTGCTCATGGCTTAATGCCATCATCACTCTTTCTCTATGTCTAAGTGTCATTCTTCATCCCTTTTGATATTGCGCCTTGTTTGTTATCTTTTTTGCTGTCTTTATCGCCATCTTGTTTAGTAGAAACCTCTTACCAAAAGACAATAAAGAAGGCTGCAACTGCACCTATCACTGCGGCGCCAAGCCATATAACTGATGGAGCAGGTTTCATGTCAAAAATTTCTCTTATGGGCATAACCTTCGCCGTTCAAAGGTTTAATAACAGCGATTTTTGTTTTGCCATACTGGACACTCCTTTCCTTGCGGGGCATTATAACCTCCCGCCGAGTGTCCGTCATCCGTAGAGCACCCCATGTTGCACCTACAAGCCGACATCATCGCCCAATTCAACGAAATGGTTTTCAATCAACTTTTCTTTCACTTCCTTTGTGAACCTGAATCGAGAGTTTTCAGTCAACCAGCTCTCTTTCAATTTCTTCCAGAGTTTTTCCCTTAGTTTCCGGCAGATTCTTAAAGATCACGACGAATCCAACGACACAAATCCCGCCAAATGTCCAGAACGCACCGTAAGCGCCAAGCATTTTCTTTAAATACGGGAACGTTAAAGTCAATACAGTACACGCAATCCATAGTGACAACACTGCAACCGACATTGCAGCTCCGCGGATACGGTTGGGGAACAACTCAGATATTAACACCCAAGTTACCGGCGCCAAAGTCATTGCATAACAAGCGATGGAAATAACAATCAGCAGGAGCATATGGATGCCGGTACTATGGAAGTAATAACCCGTTCCCAGCAAGGCATAGAGACATGTCAAACCGCCCGCACCGATAAGCATAAGCCCTTTTCGTCCGATACGGTCGACTGTACGGATAGCAATAAATGTTGCGACAAGATTTACGATACCGGTAATCACTATGTTAAAGAGCATGTCGCTGACGCCGTAACCTGCTTCCTGGAAAACTTCCTGTGCATAGTTGAAGATTACGTTAATGCCGCACCACTGCTGGAGAACCGCCAGGAATATTCCCAAGCCTATAATCTTCATAAGTTTCGGCTCAAGCAGGTCCTTGAAACGAACATGTATAATCTCTTTGCTCGCCAGCGTTTGTTGAATGTCGGCAACCGCAGCTTTTCCGTATTCGGCTCCGCCGATTCGCGAGAGAATTTTTTCAGCCTGCTCGTTCCTGCCGTATTTTACCAGCCACCTGGGACTTTCCGGAACAAAGAACATCAGCAGGAAAAACAGAAATGCCGGAACAGTTTCTGCGCCGAACATCCAGCGCCAGCCGCTTAATCCATTCCATGTAGGTGATATATATGCTGCCAATATTTGATTGTCTTGTTTTTTCTTAGCTTCAATTTCTTCCTCAATTGTTGGTTTGAAGTAGGCTATATCGGGGAATTTCTCTTTAACATTTCTAAGGCCAAGTTCATCTGTAATAAGGATGGCTTCTTCTTTTTCTTTTTCAATGTCGAACTCCAGCTCCTGCTGCATGACTGTCCTGGCAGAGGATTCATTGGCCAGCAGACGCAACTGGTCGGCTGTGGGTACCGGTTGAGCAATGTGCATGTTGGCTATCTGGGCCATAAGTATGCCTATCACAATCGTCAATTGATTTATCGATACAAATTTACCTCGCATTTTTGCAGGTGACATCTCTGCGATATACATTGGTGATAGATTGGAGGCCAAACCTATGCCCAGTCCGCCTATGACACGAGCTATTACAAAAGATGCGAAATCCCATGCCGACGCAGTGAAAATAGCTGATATAGTAAACATAAACCCGGCAATTATGAGTAATTTCTTTCTTCCGAATTTGTCCGTCAGCATCCCCGAGAGAATTGCTCCTGCGATACAACCGAACAAGGCACTGCTCATCGCCAAGCCTCGCATCAGCGGCATATCGTCTGTAATCTTAAAAAAAGGTTCGTAAAACGGCTTTGCTCCACCGATGACCACCCAGTCATAACCAAACAGCAATCCTCCCATAGCTGCTACAATGCAGATAAGCCATAAAAAACCCATATTATAGTTGGGCTCAGGAATTTTTATTTCTTCATTCAATCCCATTTGTTTCCTTTCACCTTAAGACTGAAGATAGGATTTCCCATATCAAACGCTTGGCTGCACAACCAAGCCTTCTACTTCCACGTTAATATCAAAATCTTCCTCGAATTTTAACCAATTGAAGTCTCTTTTTACAAACCTTCCTGCCAAGAATAGGAACAGCCACCTATCTTTTGCTTTTTCGGCAATATGCGTCCCCCACAGCGCGATACTACCTAAGCCCCATAGTCTCATCCAGGCCGAAAACAATATTCATATTCTGAATTGCCTGGCCGGATGCACCCTTTACCAAATTGTCAATTGCCGAAAAGCTTATGATTTTGCCCTTGGCACAAGTTACAAAGATATGGCAATAGTTTGTCCCGGCGACATCTTTAACAGCCGGAGCGTCATCGCATATCTGCACAAATGGCTCAGAGCTATAAAAATCGTTATAGAGCTTTGACAGTTGGTCACTGTTGATTTTCCCTTTCGGCTGACAATACACCGTCGAGAGAATCCCCCTATCAAAAGGCCCTGCGTGCGGCTGAAACAGCATCCGGACTTCGCAGCCGGCTATCTCGCCGGCGATTTGTTCCATCTCCGGCATATGGCGGTGTACGCCGATTCCATAGGCAAAAATATTTTCATTCATATTCGGAAAATGAAATTTGCTCGAAGGGTTTCTGCCCGCCCCCGACACACCGGTTACCGCATTGACAATAATCGAGTCTGCTTCAACAAGGCCTTGTTTAAGCAGCGGTGCTATGGCCAGCAATGCCCCGGTAGGGTAACAGCCGGGATTGGCGATTAAATCGGCGCCCTTTATCTGCTCGCGGAACAATTCCGGCAATCCGAACACAGCCCGTGCCAGATTAGCAGTATCAATATGCTTTACGTTGTAGAATTTCTCGTAAACCTCAGGGTTTTTCAGCCGATAGTCCGCACTAAAATCTATCACCTTTAGTCCTGCACCCAGCAGTTTCGGCACGAATTCCATAGAAACCTTATGAGGCAGACAGCAAAAAGCGGCATCGGCCAGGCCGGTGAGCTTATCAAAATCCAACGGCTCAATTTGCAAATCGCATCGACCCTTAAACTGCGGAAAGACATCCCCCACCGCCCCGCACTCCTGCGGCAGCGCAGTCAGATAAACCAATTCCGCCTCGCTGTGCCGCAGGATTATTTCTACTGACTCTGCGCCGGTATATCCGCTTGCTCCGATTATCGCAACTCGTATCATAATACTTCCTTCCAAAAAAACAGCCGCCAAGATTTGCTCTCGGCGGCTATTGTAACAATCCAAAAAGAATAACGCAAATTAACGCTTCGAGAACTGGAATTTCCTCCTTGCGCCCCTTTGGCCCGGCTTCTTTCTTTCAACCATCCTGCTGTCACGGGTAAGATGTCCCCCATCTCGCAGCGCCTGGATATAGTTTTCATCATAGATTTTCAATGCTCTGGCAATCCCCAGCAACACTGCACCCGCTTGTCCGGAAGTCCCGCCGCCTCGGACATTGACAAAGACATCGAATGTTTTTTCACCCTCAACTGTCTTCAGAGGGGCCAGGACTGCTTTTCTATCCTGTTCTCGAGTGAAGTAATCTCCAAGCTCTCTTTTGTTAATCAGTAATTTGCCTTTGCCGGGTTTGATTCTAACTCGCGCGACAGCACTCTTTCTTCTGCCTGTACCCCAGTAGTAACCGCCTGGACTGCCTCCCTTCTTAGTGGCTTTTTGCGATGGTTGCGGCCCTTTCGCTGCCGTCTTGGCCGTCGCTTTAGCAACAGGATTATCAATTTTGGTCTCTGCCATAATTTGCGTTCCTTCTTAGAACAGTTCTATCTTTTCGGGTGTTTGGGCCTGGTGGTCGTGTTCCGGGCCGCGATAAACCTTCAGTTTTTTGAGCATTTTTCTGCCGAGTTTGTTCTTCGGCAGCATTCGCCTTACCGCTAATTCAATTACCTTTCCAGGTTTCTTTGCCATCATATCGGCAAAGCTGACGAATTTATGGCCGCCGGGGAAATGCGTATAATAATCGTACTCCTTCACCTGAGCCTTTTTGCCGGTAATCTTTATTTTCTCAGCATTAACCACAATCACATAATCGCCTGTATCGACATGAGGCGTATATGTGGGCTTGGTCTTTCCCATTAGTATAGGTGCGATTTTTGCAGCCATTCGGCCCAGAACCGCCCCGTCGGCATCGACAAGCAGCCACTTATGCTCGACCTGATTTTTCTTTGCCATAAAGCTCTTCATAGAAACACTCTCTTTCGCTACATAAAAAGCGGTATTTTACCGAATTCAGCCAAACTGTCAAACTATTTTTGAGGTGAAAATTCAATAATTTGGGCTTCATCCGGTTAACGAGTAGGTGCCCCGTTTGAAATTGGGTTTGATTGGGTTCGTTTTCTCCGTGTCTGCTAAGTCGTTCATTTTCATATTCCTTTGTTATAAAAGAAGTTGCGTTCATTTGAGCATCCAGCAAATTGGCTTTGAATTGGGTTTGTTTTTTGGGACTGCGAAAGCGTCGTTTTTTCTGTAATTCTTTGTTATAAGTGAGTTTACATTCATTTTGGCTTTTCGGAAATTGGCTTTGATTGGGTTTGTTTTCACCAAGTGTCCAATTGGATTTATTTTCATAATCCTTTTGTGATAAGATACTTACGTTCATTTGAGCTTTCCCGAAATTGGCTTTGTTTTGCATAAAAGAGTTGATTTGTAAAGCGCTCTCTACAGATGTAGAGGATTCAAGACACAAGATGCAAGACTCAAGAGGAAGAATACTCGATGCTTGTAAATGGTTAAATGGTTCATTGGTTAATTAGTTCGTAGTTCATAGTTCGTGGTTCGTTGTTCATAGTTCGTAGTTTCCTTTGACTTTGAACTTATTTTGGCGTGTATCTGCTGATACTAAGACGTGCGGTTCTCCGCTATATACCTGCCATCTCTATGGCGGTTTGTATTATACCAAATTTCACACAAAAGTCAAGAAGAAAATGACAAAAAAATTAGCC
>DAOVNI010000081.1 GCA_030630315.1 Phycisphaerae bacterium
CGGGCGCCGATTTTTCGCGGAGGAAGTCCCGCACCCTGGACTGCGACGCCGGAGCCGTTGGTATAGACACACGCAGCACCGGCTGCAGCGGCGATGTCAGCATTGCCGGTCGAATCGATGACAACCTTTGCAAGTACCACGCCTCGTCCCTGCGGCGTTGCGACTATGACGCCCTTGACGCGCCCGTTCTCCACGAATGCGCCGCAGCCGAGCGTCCCGAACCAGATATCGGCGCCGGCCTTTCGCAGCTCACGGCGGTACCACTCCATTTTCCATTCGATATTCCACGCTTGGCCGCTTCTACTGCTGTTATCTCCGAAACTTGCCAGCCCTTCATCGATTTCTCTGGTAAAGCCCACACGATAACCGTGATAGTATTTGCCGATGAGACCAAGCGTGCCCACTCCGCCAAGGCCGTGTAGATACTCAATCACGAGAGTTTTAGCCCCGTGCTGTGCTGCAGCGATACCGGCGGGCGCTCCACCTGTGCCGCCGCCGACGACAACTACATCAACTTCGCCGAGGATGGGCACAGCCCGCTTGTCGGCAGGAACGGTCGCAAGTCCGGCTTGTGTCGGACGTATGCCGGTCAAATTCTCTCGAACGTCGCCCGATGTGATGGATGTTGCCGGTTCGCCGCGTAGTCTCACGTTGTGCGGCCTTCGTATACGCTTTGCTTCTGAAGCAGCCGCAGCGCCGATGCGACTGCCCACTCTCATCAGTTCCAATGGCTGAAGCAGCTTCTCTGCGGCATCGTGCGATATATCCGCGCAGCCGCCAAGCACGAATAGACGTTTAATGCCCATAGGCCGGAACACATTCAGATTGACCTTTTTTGCGCCGGGCCAGCCGCCGGCTAAAGTTTTCTTGCCCTTCATCGGGTCAGGCGGCACCTGGAAGAGCACCTCTGAAGCATCCCCCTGTTCCGGATGCCAGGTTTTGTCGCGGGCGATTTGTTCGGCCTCGGCAAAGGACGCAAAGGAGCCGTCCTTCATAAAGATTTTGAGCGTGTATTCGATGGCCTCGCGTCCGGGGCCGTCCCTGGTCGGGACTGGCGTGGGCATCTTTCGTGCCTGGATGCCTTCGCCGTTTCGGATCTCGCCGCCGACAACGATGCGCTTAAAAGTTTGTGGCCCGGCTGGATACGGCTGAAAGGCCGCGCCCGCCATTCGCGCAGCCGCCGCCCGCGGCGTCGCATCGATTATGACCCTGGCCTTGACTGCCTGTCGCCCGGAACGGTTCGCCATAACGATGCCCGCAGCGTTGCCGCTCGCATCGCGAAGCACGTCCGTCGCATAGCAGCCAAATAAAAACTGGATGCCTGCTTCGAGCAGCGCCTCATCCAGCGTGCGCTTGACCTGCATCGGCGTCGGAGGTGTACGAAGGTTATCGTCCGGCGTAGCGGGTGGCTGGTTGTCCTCGATAACAATCTCGCCCAGAAGCACTCGGTTGACATCTTCGCTTTTTTTGACAAAAAGTTTCACGTAGCGCATCTTCTCAGTCACGAGAGCTGATAATTGAATCGGCCCCCATGGCTCATTGAAGGCCTTGCCCGCCATCTTATTGTTGATAACGGCAACCTTTTTCCACTGCTGCTTATCGTTGCTGACTAAAATTTCTACGCTTTGGATTTCAAAGTCGTCACCAATGCTCCGATTCCGACGCTGATAGGCCATCACGGTAATCTTGCGAACGTTATGTTCTTTGCCCAAATCAGCGGTGATAGTAGCATCGCCGTCATACTGGACGCTCTGTGTACTTGCACTTTGGTACTTACCATCGGTAAGCACTGACGGCATCGCTGTGTCTTTATGAACACCTGCGGATGGTTTATCGGCTTCGTATGTGAATTTTATTCCTTCGGGCAAACGCAGCCCAACTGTCGGCCTGGCAAAAATCTTTTTGGCAAGCGGCGAACTCGGCTCTTCGCCCGGCTCAAGCCACAGGCGATACGTGCCGCAGATGTCCTCGCCGAGATACGGCCGGGGCGCCGCGAGAAAAACTCTCGCCCCTTTCTGCGCGGCCTCGACAGCCGCAGCCACGCCGCCGGTTGTTCCGCCGATGACCACGACGTCCACATCGTAAGCTACGGGAATGTCCCGTGCAGATTCATTGATTGCTCTTTCGTAAGCCGGCGATGCAGAAGGGATTTCATAACTGCTGTGAACCGTGTTTTCGGTGCCGAAAACGCCGCTTTTGGAGGGTTTCAAACAGCCGCTATGCAGAAAAGGCAAACAAAAGAGCGTCGCGACCAGTGTGAGCCGAACGAATTCCTTCATTTTCAGTCCTTCCTAATGGATATCTTAAGCTTCCCCTTTGGCCCATTTTTCCTCCTCGATGCTAACATTATGGTAGCTATTTGCTCATTTGCAATAGGAATCCCTCAAAGTTACCCAGACTGGCCGATTTTATGGCAAAAAAATTTTTCTAAAAATTGCAAAAATTGCTTGCAGAAGCAATGGCTTTGGTGGTAAAATTATATTAGATTAAGAGCGAAGGCAGGCTCAAGAAATTATCATAATATTTTTGTTTGTCATCATAATTCGTGTCTCTTTCATACCGAACCTACCTTGGCAAGTTACAGGTTTGCTTTAGCCGGCTCAAAACAGACTCAACTTACGTAAATCGGGTATAGGTGTGTTGCCTGTGCCGTCATAATATTTATCATAAATTTTGGAAAGGAAAGAGAGATGAAGAAGCAAGTCATTTTTGCAACTGTTACCTTACTGATGGCGTGTTTAACGGCAGTTGTGTTTGCTCAGGAACAGTTGTGTATAACCTTTGATCCGCCTTTGGTGCCGGGGGGAGTCAAAGCGATTGATGATTGGGTTGAGCAAGACGTACGTTTCACCGGCCCTCAGGGATTTTCACAATATGATTCTGGAAGGGAGATGTGCCCTGACAACGGCACCGCATATCTCCATTTTGCCAGTGGCCCCCGACAAACATTAGTTTTTCGCTTTTTGAATCCAGCGCCGTTTAAACTAATTAGCGTTGGGCTTGCAGAGTACAGCACGTTGTTTCAGAATCCCAAAACAATAACATTTGTGGGCCACAAGACCAATGGCGCAACGGTAACGGGGGGCTTTATTGTGGATGGCGTTATTGATGGGACGGGACCGCTTGCAGATTTTGAAACATTTACTTTTGGAGAAGAGTTCTCAAACCTTAGCTACGTTGAGGTGCCTACAACCGGTTATTCGATGGACAACCTGGTAATAGACCCTGGGCCTGGGTCCACCAGGCTGGTGGGGCTTAAGATAACGGGACCGGAAGAAGTGGTTGAGGGTTCTTTAGTGCAATATAAGACGATAGTTTCTTATGGCAATGGTTTTACACTAAATGTGACCACCTCGACGATTTGGTCGGTCGAGCCGGAGATGTATGGGTACATTGATGAGAATGGTTTTCTGCGGACTGAAAATATAAATGAACCCCTGGGTATTACCATCTATGCTGAGTATACTGAAGGACCAGTTACCTTGGAAACGGAGATGGCAGTTCAGGTTTTACCGTCTCGCACATTATACGTACCCTCGGCGTACGAAACTATTCAGGCCGCAATAGAGGTTGCCAGAGGTGGTGATGTCGTAATCGTCGCCGATGGTACATACACCGGCGAGGGCAACTGCGATATCGACTTCGGGGGAAAGGCCATTACACTTAGCAGCGAAAATGGCCCGGAGAACTGCATCATAGACTGTAATGGCACAGAAGACGAACCACACCGCGGGTTTTATTTCCACTCCGGTGAAACTGCTAGTTCTGTCGTAAATGGCCTGACCATTCTGAATGGTTACTCGCCGCTTATGCAGTACCAAGCAGGCTCTCGAACATACAACTATTGGGCCGGCGGAGCGATCTTCTGCTACCAAAGCGGTCCTACCATCTCCAACTGTCATTTGATTGACAACTATGCCTATTGGTTTGGTGGCGCAATAAGCTGTTGGGGTAGTAATTGCATTATCACAGAATGCACAATCAGGAATAATGTTGCCAATAGTGGAGGCGGTATTCATTGTCGAGGCTACAGTACACCTGTTATCAGTAATTGTGTCATTACGAATAACAGAGCCCACGGTGGTAACATCGGCTTAGGCGCCAATAGCGGTGGCGGAATATATTCCCACGCTGACGCAATCATCGTTAGCTGCGTTATCACTGGAAACGTTGCTGCAGCCGGCGGAGGTATTTACGCTGATGGTGACAACTTTGGAGGCGGCTACTTAAAAATTACCAACAGCATTTTTTCTGCCAATATCGCCACACGGGCTGGTGCAATTGCGTGTGGCGAACTAAGTAGGCCGTCCATAGTCAATTGTATTCTTTGGGATGATGACGCTACCTATGGCCCTGAAATCGCAATGTGTCCTATAGATTGGGGCTCAACACTGTCTATCAGTTATACTGACATAGAGGGCGGTAAGGCCAGCATTGCTAACGCTTCTGCGCCAGGCTGTCATCTGGATTGGGGACCTGGCAATATTAATGCTGATCCCTGTTTTGTTGAGCCGGGGTATTGGGATGCGAACGGTGTGTGGATTGGTGGTGATTATCATTTGCTGTCGGATTCGCCGTGCATAAACGCCGGTGACCCGAATTATATGGCCGAACCTAACGAAACGGATTTAGACGGCAGGCCTCGTGTGTTACTGGGCAGAATCGATATGGGTGCTTACGAGTTTAATCACGTCCCGGTCGCAGATGCTGGGCCGGACCAAACCGTCTATGCCTGGATTGACGGGATAGCTGAAGTCACTTTAGATGGCACCGGCTCGTATGACGATGACGGCCAGCCGCTAACGTACCTCTGGAGATGGGCAATAAATGGCCAAACATACGATGTAAACGGTGTTACTGCCACGATTGAGCTGCCTGTGGGCGAACAAACAGTAGAGTTAATTGTAAACGATGGAATAGATGATTCTGAGCCGGACGAGGTTGTTATAACTGTTATACCGCCAATGCAATCGCATCTGTGGCTTGTTCCTCGGGTAATCAACCGACACAGCCGTCAGCCAAAAATATTGGCGATGCTTCGTTTGCCCGAAGGCGTTACCAGGGACCAGGTTGATAGCGACCAGCCGCTTCTGCTCTATCCCGGCGGTATCGAAGCAATGAGTCAACGTATTATCGAGTCCCGCAGACAAGAGGCAAGCATTTTTGCATTCTTCGATAAAGCCGAGCTGATGGATGCTGTGTCTGATAATGGCAGCGTGGAATTGCGAGTTGGTGGCCAGCTAAAAACCGGCCAGTATTTCTGCGGCACCGATACCGTCAGAATAATTAGTCCTCGCAATGATAACAATGGTAATGGCCGACCCCGCAGGCGTGGGAACAGACGCTAACACAATGTTTTAACAAAGGGTTGGGAGTCTCAGATACTCCCAGCTCTTTTTCTTTTTTCCATTTAACCGCAATACGCGATACGCACGCCGCAAGACAAATACGACTTGGTAAAACTTGACAACAGCGATTTTGAGTCTAAAATCACGGCTTATGGCTGAGTCGGCCCAACGAAAGAAGAAAAAGAAAAAGCATAATCCGCTTATGGATTGGGTGAGCTACGTTGCACTGCGGATTCTTGTGGTTTTTCTTTACCTGTTCGATGTCGAAACCAATCTGAGGACGGCTTGTTTCCTCGGCCGATTGTTATGGAAATACTATCACCGCGGCCGAAAGCGGGCCCTGGATAATCTTCGTGCAAGTTTCCCGGAAAAAAGCGAGCAATGGGTCTGGCAGACAGCCCGGCGGAGCTTCGAGCATATTGCAATGCTGGCGATTGATATTTTGTTTACGCCGCGATTGGTGAAAAGAAATAACTGGCGTGATTATTCGCGATTCAAAACCGCTGAAAGGGCGAAATGGCTGATGAAGGAGGGCGGGGGGATGCTTATGGTCGCCAGCCATTACAGCAACTTTGAAATTATGGGCTATATGTTAGGGCTGTTTGGTTTTAATGTTTACAGTATTGCCCGGCCTTTGGATAACAAGTTTATTAACAAGTACTTATACGATGTCCGGCTGCGAGCCGGGCAGAAGATAATCGATAAAAAAGGCGCTGCTGAGCTGATGGGAGAAATGACTTCGAGGGGTGCGACGCTGTGCTTTATTGCCGACCAGGATGCGGGCAAAAAGGGGATATTCGTCGATTTCTTCGGGCGTAAAGCCAGTACCTATAAGAGCATAGGGCTGCTTGCTATCACCAATAATATACCGATAGGAGTGGGGTACAGCAGGAGAGTCGATAATCGTTTTTACTTCGAAATCGGGGTTAATCGCGTTATTTTACCGGAAGAATGGGTTGACAAGGACGAGCCGTTGGAGTGGATTACGGCGGAATATACCAGGGCGATTGAGGAATTCGTGCGGGAAGATCCGAGCCAATACTGGTGGCTGCACCGGCGATGGAAGCATCGGCCGAAAGAAGAAATAGAAAAAACTCAGGGGGAATCTTGCCTATCTTCACACAAATGAGGGGGTTTTTCAAACAAAAACGCAAGTTTTTACGCAAATGCGTAAGATTTTCGGTCAAAAAGGCAGAAAAAGTGCCACGGGCAAGTAATTGTGCTTCATCCGGCCACTCTTTTGTTCTTCCTACTCGTTTTGGGGTAGGATCTTGAGATTGGGTTTGATTGGGTTTGATTGGGTTTGTTTTGGGTTTGTTTTGGGTTCGTTTTGGCTTTGTTTTGGGTTTGATTGGCTTTGATTGGGTTCGTATTGGGTTTGAATTGGGTTTGTTTTTTCGGACTCTCCGCTGCCATTTATTTTCATAATCCTTTGCGGCACAAAGGGTTGCGTTGATTTGGCCTCTGAGAAAATTGGGTTTGTTTTGCATAAAAAGTAGTCGATTTGTAGAGGATCCTCTACAAGTGTAAAGGATTCGCGACATAAGTAGAGGCTTCTCGACAGATGTAGAGGGGCGAGAGTGGAAAGTGTAAAGTGGAAAGTGCAAAATTGCGGAATCCCGACGCTGCCTTATAGGCAGATAAGATCATTGGGATGGGAGGTTTGATTTGGGGCTGGTGATTGGTGATTAGGGATTGGTGATTGGGGGATTTTGGGTGGTTGGGAGGAGCACAGAAGGCAGAAGACAGAATAGGGAAGACAGAAGA
>DAOVNI010000259.1 GCA_030630315.1 Phycisphaerae bacterium
TATCATAAGGGTTTCAAAAAACTATCGCCTAAATTAAGGAACTTGCTGCTGGACTACCTGAGTCAGGCAGCGTGATTATATAAAATGGCAAAAGTCGAGCTTAGGACAAGGTTCTGTTATCAAGGGTCGCTTTGTAGATGAGCAAGGCAAAGGAATACCTAATGTTGCGATTTCATTGTACGAATCAGGTTACCTTGTCATGGATCTTTATGGCGGGAAGGATAGGTCTTTCGTTAGTGATGAACAAGGTTATTTTGAACTTCGTGCATTGTTGAAAGATTTTGAGTATGATTTCCGAGCGGCACCTGAGGGACATGTATACATAAACCAAGAGATTAAACTTAGAACTGATGAGCTTGATTTGGGCGAGATAGTTCTTGAGCGTGGAAATTTGACGATCACAGGTTTTGTTGTAGATGATATGGGCAGGCCAGTAAGTGATTTGAAAGTTGGAGGATTTGGAAATAAAAGGCAGCCACATATTCGATCTGTAAAGACAGATGAGGAGGGTAAGTTTACTTTGATTGGTGTAACGGATGCAACGGTATATGTCGAAACCTGGAGCGAAGATGGCGAATATCGTAACGTCCAGAAGAAATGTAAGGGCGGTGACAAAGATGTAAAGATAGTTGTGATGAAAGAATAGATGCTGTGTGTGGCGACTCCGATGGCAATGGCATTGAAGGTTTATTGGTGTCAATATATCTTCGTGGAACTAATGTTTTCTGCGGACATGTCGAGACCAATTCAGAGGGGGAATTTAAGGGAAAACCCTTGCCTGTGAGGTTTGGTTACAGCATGACAATTGATTCATATAAAAAAGGATATAAGAAAAAGAGATTGTTTTTTAATGTTTTGAACGCCGAGCAGGAATATCTTAAAATTGAAGACATAGTCTTGGAAAAGCGATAAATGAACGATGGAGCGAAATAACACTCCCTCGCGGCAAGCCCCCTGCTTCACCGTTAGAAGCAGATGTGTTGGAGAAGTGCCTTCGAAAAACCGTTTTGTACTTGCTTCAGAGACTTCCCAACGTTGTTTTGCCTGTTCACCCAGAGAATCTTTGAGAGTTGGAATAATTTATTACGTTTCAGATGACGGTGTTGGTGTTATAGAACAGGTCTCGGATGGGCATTACTTGGTCTATCTCGATTTAGATAATCTCACAATGATGTTAAGATAAAGATATGTCAGCTAAAAAAAGCGACAAATCTGAAGCAATTCGTGAAAAGATAAAGAGTTTTCCGACCGGGTCGGGCCTTTATTTTATGAAGGGTTCGGCGGACAAAGTCCTTTACGTCGGTAAAGCCAAAAATCTGCGCTCCCGGGTCAGCAGCTATTTTCAGCAAGCCGGCGACCTGACCGTCTCACGCGGCCCGAAAATCACAGAGATGCTCAGCAAAGTCAAAACTGTTGACTTTCTGGAAACCGAAACGGAAGTTGACGCAATGCTGCAAGAAGCCCGCCTGATTAAAGATATTCGCCCGCCTTATAATACAGACCTTGTCGATGACAAAACATTTCCGTATCTGGAAATTACCACAGGCGAAGATTTTCCGGGCGTCTATATCACTCGAAAACCCCGGCCGGCCGGCAGCAGGTTGTTCGGGCCCTTTGCCGGCGCAAAGGACCTGCGGGGCGTTTTGGTAGTCCTGCAAAAAATATTCAAGTTTCGAACCTGCAAGCTGAACATTAGCGAACACGACCCAAAACGCAGATTCTTCCGGCCCTGTCTTCTGTACAGCATAAAGCAGTGCACCGCTCCCTGCGCAGCCAAAATTGACGAACGCGAATACAAAAAAATCGTTACAGACCTTATAAAATTTTTGCGGTCGAAGCGTTCGACGATCCTGCGCCAGTTAAGAAAGCAAATGGCCGAGGCGGCTGAAGCGTTTGCGTACGAAAAAGCTGCGATGTGCCGCGACCGTATCCGACTGATTGAACGGCTCGACCGCCGGGGCACGCCCGACGAAAATGTTCAGCCGGAAGTCTTCGCCGCTGACCCGACGCAAGCTCTGGAACAGCTCCAGAATCTGCTGCAAACACCGGAGCCGGTCAGGATTATCGAGGGCATCGACGTGGCCAATATCGCCGGGGCCGAGGCAGTTGGGTCGCTGGTTAAATTCATTGACGGAAAGCCCTTTAAGAGCGGCTATCGGCGATTCAAGATAAAAACCGTCAAAGGCATCGACGACTATGCAATGATTGCCGAAGTGGTCAAACGCAGGTACAAATACGCTCTGCGGGGTGAAGAACTGTGGCCGGACCTTGTTCTAATTGACGGCGGCTTAGGGCATTTGAGAGCCGCTGAAGCTGCACTTAAAGATATGATAGCAATGAACTTACGCAAATCAACAAAAGGAAAAAGTAAAAGCGAAATACGCAATACGAGAATCGCTGCGATTGCCAAAAGAGAAGAAGAGATTTATCTGCAAGGAAGTTCCAAGCCGGTGAAGCTGCCTGCTAACTCCCCTGCTCGTAAGCTGCTGCAATACGTCAGGGACGAAGCACACCGGTTCGCACAACACTACCACCATATCCTGCGAAGTAAGAAAACGCTGAATAAGAAATCTTAAAACCTTGATTTTTGGCCCAAAAACGAGGGTGGTGAGGGCCAAAAATGGACATTTGGGGTTTAAGAGAGCTAATTTGGGGGATTTGGGTAAGAGAGAAATTGGTCCCCGGTTTGAGGATTCCGAGAAGCCCACCCGTAGGGATCTGCGCTCCCTTAGGGATAAATTCGCTTCGAGTTTGATTGGGTCCGTATTGGGTTCGTTTTGGCTTTGTATTGGCTTTGATTGGCTTTGAATTGGGTTTGATTGGCTTTGAATTGGCTTTGTATTGGCTTTGTATTGGGTTTGAATTGGGTTTGTTTTTTCGGACTCTCCGCTGCCATTTATTTTCATAATACTTTGTTATAAAAGAAGTTACGTTCATTTTCAATCCGCCTACGGCGGACAAGATTGGGTTTGTTTTGCATAAAAAGGGCGATTTGTAAAGAATCCTCTACAGATGTAATGCTTCCTCTACAATTGTAGAGGAA
>DAOVNI010000190.1 GCA_030630315.1 Phycisphaerae bacterium
ATTAGTTTTTACTCGCATGCAGATGGCTTCGAGGATTTATGCCGGGGCCCCCACGTACCCAGCACTGGCAAAGTTGGAAGCTTTAAGGTTATGTCCGTAGCCGGCGCCTATTGGCACGGCGACCCCACGCAAAAAATGCTTCAGCGGGTGTACGGCACCGCCTGGCCAACAAAAAAAGACCTTGACGAATATCTGTCAAGATTAGAGGAAGCAAAGAAACGCGACCACAGAGTATTAGGCAGACAATTGGATTTATTTAGTTTCAACAAGGCCGGCCCCGGCTTTGCATTCATTCACGCCAAGGGAATGATTATCTGGAACACCATAGTGAGCTTCTGGCGCAGTGTTCACAATAAATACGGCTATCAGGAAATCCAGACACCTATCATTCTCAACGAAGAGCTGTGGCACAGGAGCGGCCATTGGGACAATTACAAAGAGAATATGTACTTTACCAGTTTCGACGACGCCAGCTATGCGATAAAGCCGATGAATTGTCCCGGCGGATGTTTGGTTTATAAGGCCCGACAACATTCATATCGCGAATTTCCGCTGCGTGTTGCCGAGCTTGGCCTGGTGCATCGACACGAGGCCAGCGGTGTTATGCACGGTCTTTTCAGGGTAAGGCAGTTCACCCAGGACGATGCCCATATCTTCTGCACCCCCGAGCAGATAGAGTCCGAAGTAATAGGGGTCATTGAGCTTACCTTCGAGATATACAAGGCCTTCGGGTTCGAAGATTACCGCATTGAGCTGTCAACCAAACCCGAAAAGCACATAGGTTCGGACGAGATTTGGGATGTTGCCACAAATGCCCTCAAAAACGCCCTCGGGCACAAAACAATTGAATACAAAATCAACGAGGGCGATGGCGCATTTTACGGGCCCAAAATAGATTTTCATATAAGGGATTGCCTGAAAAGGTCCTGGCAGCTCGGCACGATTCAACTGGATTTCTGGATGCCGGAGCGGTTCGGCCTGGTTTATACTGACAAAGACAACACCGAGAAAACGCCGGTTATGATTCACAGAGCGGTTTTGGGCTCCTTCGAGCGATTTATCGGCATTCTTATAGAACACTATGGCGGCAATCTGCCTCTATGGCTTTCGCCCGAGCAGGTTAGAATCCTGCCGATAAGTGAAAAAAGCAATGATTACGCGAAAATCATCGAAGATAAGCTTAAAGACGCACAATTGCGGTGCAGGTGCGACCTATCAAACGAAAAAATAAATGCTAAAATTGCCCGAGCCCATAGCGAAAAGTTACCCTGTATGCTGGTAGTCGGCCCTAAAGAGGCCCGGTCCAATACCGTCAACGTAAGAATCCGGGGCGATAAAGAAACCAGAACAGTGGAGATTGGCGAGTTTTTAAGAATGGCAAAACGCAAAATTGCCGATAAAAAAACAGATTTAGCATTTGAAATTGATGATTGATGAGTGATAATTAGAAAAGACATTAAAAATAATAAATTATTTTAGTTCTTTTAAGAAAGGTAAGGTGGTGCACAATCAGCAAACGAGGTTTAAAGGTAAATGGGGGAATTCGGGCTGAGAGAGTTCGGCTAATCGACGAATCAAACAATCAAGTAGGAATCGTAGATACATATGAGGCAATGAGCAGAGCCCGCGAGGCCGGCTTGGATCTCGTCGAAGTTGCCCCCACAAGCACCCCGCCGGTTTGCCGCATAATGGATTATGGCAAGTGGCTGTATCAGCAAAAACGCAGGATTCGCGAGGCCCATAAAAAAAGCCAACGACACAGTACAACGCTGAAGGAAATCAGGCTCAGGCCCGAAACCGACAAACACGACCTGGATACCAAGCTCAATCACGCCCGCGAATTCCTGGAAAAAGGACACAAGGTACAGTTCACGATGTTCTTCCGCGGACGTCAGATGCTGCACAAAGACAAAGGCTATGCAATGCTCGAGCAAATTTCTGAATCATTGCAGGATTTAGCTAAGGTCGAACGGCCAGGCAGAATGGCTGGAAGGCGTATGACCTTGTTACTGGTGCCAAAATAATTCGTATCTCGTAAAGTAGGAATCGATGATTGGTTATTGACATACGAAATACGGAATATCTGTTGCGCTTCGCCATAAAACGGACGATTCGTCAAAAAATCGCAGGTCGATTTTTCTTTTTTTAGAGAATTTGCACCTTATAGTATTGACCAGTAGCTGCAAATAACGTAGAATATTAGTTTTATATTTTTGGGCCCCTTTTGCCCCGGCGTCGCAAAGGGGAACCCTTTCGACTGTGTCAGATAGATTATTTTGAAAGAATTAGCTAAATGCCGAAACAGAAAACCCATAAGGGATTGAGCAAAAGAATCAAAATTACCGCCGGCGGCAGGGTCAGGCACAAGCGCGCCGGCGGCAGTCACCTTATGAGCGGCAAAAGCGCCAAGCGTAGAAGGCGAGTGGGCAGCTCGGCTATTATGACCGGTGCAACCGCCAAAACTGTCAGGGCCGAACTTTGTAAATAGAGACCAAAAAGATAAAATTGTTTTAACAATTTCAGGCTTGCTTCTCGGCTTTAAAATCAGCTGCCGCCAGCAAGCTTAGAAAATTCTCAAAGGAAAGCTGATATGCCAAGAGTTAGAAAAGGTGCCGCAAGACACCAGGCAAAGAAACGAATCCTCAAAGCGGTAAAAGGGTATCGCGGCACAAGAGGTCGGCTGTATCGCCAGGCCAAAGAAGCTGTCGTACGGGCAGCGGTAAATGCCCGCATTGACCGCAAACGCCGAAAGCGGGATTTCAGAGGTCTGTGGATTATACGCTTGAGCGCAGCCTGCCGGCAGCGGGGCATAAGATACAGCGAGTTTATCAACGGCTGCAAAAAAGCTAACATTCAACTGAACCGAAAAGTGCTGAGCGAAATCGCTATTGCCGACCCAAAGGGCTTCGATGCTATCGTTGAGGCTGCCGGAGCTGCAATCGCCTGAGTAAAACCCAAAAATGCTCTGGTAAGCAAAAAAGCGGAGTTTCAATGCTTGAGCAATTTGAAAAAATAGGCAAAGATGCCCTTGCGGCCCTAAAAAAAGTTACCGATGCGGCAGCTCTGGAAGATTTCCGCATAAAATACTTAGGTCGAAAAGGCAAAATCACACAAATGCTTGGCCAAATAGGCCAGTTGACACTTGAACAAAAGCCCCGCGCAGGCCAGCTCGCAAACAAAATTAAAAAAGAGGTTACCGAAGCATTTGAGCAGCTAAAAAACACTTTATTGCAATCGCAGGAGCAAACGCCCGAGTTGATAGACGTTACTCTGCCGGGCATACCTGTTAACATCGGCAAAACCCATGTTATTACCCAAACCTTAAATGAGCTGCTCGAGATATTCGGCCGAATGGGCTTCGCTGTGGCCTATGGACCTGAGGTTGAAGACGAATGGCACAATTTCGTCGCGCTCAATATCGGCCCCGACCACCCTGCAAGGGACCCCTTTGATTGCTTTTACATCGACGATAACGTCCTTTTGCGCAGCCATACGTCTCCGGTTCAGATCCGCATTATGGAACACACCAAACCACCCATTCGAATTGTTGCGCCGGGGCGGGTCTATCGGCCGGATACCGTTGATGCAACACATATGTATATGTTTCATCAGCTTGAGGCACTGGTTGTTGACGAGGGTGTTAGTATGGTGGATATGAAAACCACCATCGCCCAATTTATCCACGCCTTCTTTAGCCCCGATACGGAATGGCGATTTCGGCCGAGCTTTTTCCCATTTACCGAGCCCAGCGCCGAAGTTGATTTGCTCCTCGCCGATAAGACCGGTAAAGAAAACTGGGTAGAGATGGGCGGCTGTGGTATGGTTGACCCAAGTGTTTTCGACGCTGTTGGAATAGACAACGAAAAATATACCGGCTGGGCGTTCGGATTCGGGGTAGAGCGGCTTGCTATGAGAAAATACGGTATTACCGATATTCGCCTCCTTTTTGAAAATGACCTGCGATTCCTAAAGCAGTTTTGACTTTACTGACTGTTGTTTAGACGAGTTCAAAAATTTCATTGCCTCTGTTCGCTTTGGAAAGGAGTTATTGTGAGTATAAAAGGCGTCGTACTGGCGGGGGGGACCGGCTCACGTCTGATGCCTTTGACAAAGGTAACAAACAAACATTTGCTG
>DAOVNI010000280.1 GCA_030630315.1 Phycisphaerae bacterium
CGAATTCCCGACGGCGCTATAGTTGAAAAGGAAGAAATAGCTACTTTTGTCGAATACATCGCAGACCATAGGCTTATCACGCTTAATCTTAGAAACAGCGATTTTTCAACTGCAGAGCGAATCAGCGAAGCCATTAACACAACTTTTCCAAACAGTGCAGTAGTAGTTGACGCCGGTACTGTTAAAGTTAAAGTTCCCGGTGAAATTGTTCGGGCAGGAATAGCCGGCTTTATCGATGATATTACAAAGCACGACGTCAAGGTTGATGTCCCTGCAGTGGTGGTTATCAACGAACGCACCGGCACTATTGTAGTTGGAGAAAATGTCGGCATATCTGCAGTGGCGATTTCTCAAGGCAGCCTGGTTGTAAAAATCAAGGAGACCGCAACCGTTTCCCAGCCGATCGCACCTTTCTCTGATGCCGGCACAACGGAAGTTGTCCCGGAAACAATAATAGGGGTCGAAGAGAAAACAGGTTATTTGGTTCCTGTGTCCAGGGCAGTTACTGTCTCAGAGCTGGCCAAAACCCTCAATGCCATAGGAGCGACGCCGAGAGATCTTATAGCGATATTTAATGCCTTGAAGAAGGCCGGTGCCCTTCAGGCCAAGCTGGTGATAATGTAGGGAGAGAAAATTAACCGCAGAAAACGCAGAGAAGAAATTATTGAAAATAATCTTAGCGGTCTCTGCGGTAAAGAAAATGTCGGAGTGATTTTATGGATAGCACCAAATTGATATTAACTGGAGCCGTCTCACCGCCGAGTCTGCTGGAGGATTTAAGCGGGACCTTATTTTACAAGAAAATCGCAAAATGGGAACCCGGTAAAATTGACGGCGTTTCAGAAGAGGGGAAAAAACAAATAGCCAAAGATTTTGAGTCGGTTTTAATCGGTAAATTGCTGGATGAAATGAAAAATACTATCGGGGACTGGGGGTTTGACAAAGATGAGACTTCCAAGCAAGTTCAAGAAATATTTTGGCTATACCTGGCCCGTGATATTGCAAACAACGGCGGCTTTGGGATGTGGAAGGATATATACCAATTTTTGACCAATCCAGACCAGGCAAACACAACGACAGAGACACTGGATAGGAATATATGAAAGCAACGGAACTTGAAATAGAAGACCGAAACCGTTTTGCAGAGAAACTGCAAAATGCAGACCCGGATAAAGTAGATGAGCTGCTGATTATTCTCGACAAAGACGCTCAGCATATACAGGAGAGTTTGTCGCGATTGAACGAGCTGCGCAGCCTGGTCATCAAGCGAGACGATGCAGCTTTGGGCAAACTGCTCGGGAGTATCCAGTATGAATCAGACAGTTACAGAAGCCACGAGTTGAAACGGCAGTCGATACGAAAAGAATTGGCGGCTGCTCTGGACTGCAGCCTCGAGCAAATGACCCTGACCAGACTCGAAGAGGTGCTGCCGGAAGAGAAAAAAGCTCAGGTAACCGAGAGGAAGGACAAATTGCGATTATTGGCCGAGGAGCTTAAGAAAGAATATTTAAGCACAGCAATGCTTTTGTCAGATTGTGCCAGATTCAACAGCCTGCTCTTGAAAACTATTTTCGACCTTGGGAAGACAGGGATGGTTTACTACAATTCCAATGGGGCTGCCAAACGATCCGTCCTTGGCCGGAACGCAGCTTTTGTAAATTTGGAGTTTTGAAGGGACTGCCTCCCGCGCCTATTGAGATTATGTACACGCCTAATAGGTGTGGGATGGTAACCCTGAAGAACTGTGAACCCCGCCCCTCGGAGGGGCTGGGTGAACCAAACGGAGTTAGGAAATGGCGAATTACGACATAGCTATTAGCGGCCTTGAGGCGGCCCAGAGGGCCCTTGACGTAATCGGCAATAATCTTGCGAATGTGGCTACTGAGGGCTACCACCGTCAGAGAATAGAGCTGACTCCTGCATACTCGTCCCAAATCGGCCCGGTTTTATTGGGGGGAGGCGTCAACATCGCCGGCATTACCAGGATGATTGACACCCTTTTGGAGCAGGAGATTCTCCGGGAGCAGTCGTTATTAGAGGCAGTTTCGCAGGAATTTATTACAATGCGCACGGTCGAAAACGCGTTCGGAGAGCTTTCAACCGGCAACAGCTTGAGCGCAACAATAGACGAATTCTTCAATGCGTTGCAAGACCTTAGCGCCCATCCCGGACAAGCCATCTGGCAAAATCAGGCTGTAACCACTGCAGAGGCGATGGCTGGTCGATTTAGAACATTAGGAGAATTTCTGACTACGTTGGAAGACCAGATTAAATTAGAAACCGAAAATACCATCGACCAGATTAATGCACTGATAACTCAGATTGCCGAACTCAACGACAAAATAGAAAGCATGGAAATAGGTGGTGCACAGGCCAACAACTTGCGTGACAAAAGGGACCAGTATATAACCGAGCTGTCCGGATTTATAGGTGTCGAGACCCTGAGCAGAGAGTATGGTGTGGTTGATGTTACCGCCGCTGGAATACCCGTTGTGATAGGCGCCTCTGCTATTGAGCTGGAAGTGGGTTTGAACGAAAACAATGAGCTGGGCGTTACCGTTGCCGGCGCCTATAATTACAACACAAACGTGCAAGGTGGGCGGCTCGGCGGATTATTGTCGTTAAAAAACGAGCTTGTCGCCGATGTTCACAATGATCTGGACGATTTAGCAAGCGCAATAGTACAGCAGATAAATCAATACCATGTCCAGGGAGTCGGCTCGGAGGGCTCGTTTACCGGGCTGACCGGCTGGGTGATGGCGGATGAAGATTTTGCTGATTTCGACCCGGCCGTAACTGA
>DAOVNI010000308.1 GCA_030630315.1 Phycisphaerae bacterium
CGGTGTTGAAGTTGCGGCTCTGATAACTGCTGAATCAGTGAAAGCACTGGAGATGCGCTGCGGGAAAAAGGTGTGGGTAAGCTTTAAGGCCTCGGCTATTCAATACGTTGAGGAATAAAATGTTCAAGCTCGACGGGATGTTGATGATTGGCTCTGCCGGAAGAAATATCGGCAAGACCGAGCTGGCCTGTGCGCTCATCAGGAAATTTAGCAAAGACAGGGACATCACAGGAATAAAGGTAACTACGATAGAGGAGCGAAACGGGCAATGTCCTCGCGGCGGTCAAGGTTGCGGAGTCTGCCCGTCACTCGATGGAGATTTCTGCATTACGGAAGAGACCGACAGTAATTCGGACAAGGATACGGCGAGACTTCTGGCAGCAGGTGCGAGTCAGGTTTTCTGGCTGCGTGTTATGAAAACGCACCTTGAAGAAGGATTAGCTGCTCTGCCCGACATAATCGGGGCTGATGCGGTTTCAATTTGCGAATCAAACTCGCTGCGCCTGGTGGTCGAGCCGGGGCTTTTCCTTATGGTCCAAGGGCCGAATCAAGAAGTGCCAAAAAGTTCAGCCCGAGCGGTTATGAGATATGCCGACAGAATAGTAATATCCGATGGTGACAATTTCGATTTTGATATCGACCGGACAAAACTTGTCAATGGGAAATGGGTGATACAGGAGAAAGCAACTGCGATAATTTTAGCGGGAGGCGGCAGCGGCCGAATGGATGCCGACAAGAGTATGCTGCCGATTAAAGGTAAACCAATGGTAGAACATATATGCGAGCAGCTTCGCGGCACATTCGGCCAGATACTTATAAGCGCAAACGAAGTGGACAAGTTGGCCTTTCTTGGCTTCGAGGTTATCCCGGACAAAATACCGGGGCAGGGACCTTTGATGGGTATAGCTTCGGCCCTGGAGGCCTCAGCCAACGAACTTAATTTTGTGACAGCGTGCGACATTCCGCATATAGATTTGACCTATGTTAGAAGGATGCTTGCGGAAGCCGAGGGGGTGGACATAGTTATTCCAACTACCGGTGATGAAAGATACGAGCCGCTCTTTGCGGTGTACCGCAAAAGTGCGCTTAAAGCTATAAACGAGGTGCTGTCATCCGGTGGACGTAAAATAAGTGATGTGTTCGACCGGTGCAGAGTCAAGTACATTGAGGCCGAAGCGAGGGAGTTTACAAACCTGAATACAATAAGGGAATATGAAGAATTTCAGAAAAAGTACGATGATTGCGTTTGATGATGCGTTTGAAATTATGATGGGTTCGGCCCGTCGGCTCGGTGTGGAACGTGTCGATATTGACCGTGCTTTGAATCGAGTACTGGCGGAGACGATAGCATCCGACATTGATATGCCGCCTTTTAACAAATCGGCTATGGACGGGTTCGCGTGCCGTCGAGCCGACCTTGCAAATGAGCTTACAATAATTGAGACGATTCCCGCGGGATTGGTGCCGAAAAAGGCAATTGGGCAGAGCCGGTGCGCGAAGATTATGACCGGAGCGGTTGTGCCTGAAGGGGCTGATTGTGTGATTATGGTCGAATATACTAAAAGCGTGGCGGAGAACAGGATTCGATTTACCAGCAGCAGGACGGAAGATAATATTTGTCTGAAGGGCGAAGATATCAAAAAAGGTGATGTGGTTCTTCGGGCCGGGTGCAGGATTTCAGCCCAGCATATCGCGGTGCTGGCGAGCCACGGTTGTGTGAAGCCGTTGGTATCACTACGGCCGAGGGTCGGCATTATAGCGACGGGGAACGAATTAGTCGAGCCCGGCCGGAAACCAACGGCCTGTCAAATCAGAAATAGTAATGCATTCCAGTTAGCCGCCCAGGTAACAAACGCTGCTGCGATAGCCACAAACTATGGTATTGCCACCGATACAAAAGAAGCTATAGAGGCAAAACTCAAAAAGGCGATAGCGGAAAATGATGTTGTGATTTTGTCCGGCGGTGTATCGGTAGGCGATTACGACCTTGTTCGGGAAATTCTGGAGGAAAACAACATTAAGCTGCTGTTTGAAAAGGTTGCGGTAAAGCCAGGCAAGCCTATGGTTTTCGGCGTCTCGGACGAAGTTTTTTGTTTTGGCTTGCCCGGCAATCCCGTATCGACCTTTATTATGTTCGAACTGCTGGTGAAGCCCTTCCTTTTTAAGATGATGGGACACGATTTCAAGGCCGTTGTTGCTTATAAGCAGTTGGAAAGGACAATCACA
>DAOVNI010000182.1 GCA_030630315.1 Phycisphaerae bacterium
ATTGCTATTATTAACACTGCGATTGCTATGACTGAGGGGATGAGCCAGTGCAAGTTGTCCAGGACGAATTCTTTTGCCTGGTGGAAGGCCTGGTCGGCCTCAAAGCCCGGTTGATGTTGTCTGTAGAAGAAATTGAAGCTGGGTCCGCCTCCGCTTCCGAGGTATGCCAGCCAGGCGCAGAAGCCGATGACGAACCATTTGCCGAGGTCGAAGGGTCTGAAAAGGATGAGGTTTACCCTTTCGAAGGTGGGGCTGATGGGGTCAATAACACTTATCCTTGGTAGTTGTTCCGGTGTCATAAGATAAGTCCTCCGAGATAAACGAGCCAGTTAACGAAAATCGCTATCAAGATTGTCACAGCAAAGATTGAGTTTATTTTTATTAGTTTTCTGTTCATTCTTTTGGGGCGAATGATTAAGGCATAAATTCTATATGGAAGCTGGAAACAAATCAAGGCAAAAATCGCCGGGCCGAGGAGATGAAAGTTTATGGCCTGTCGGAAATTGGCGTGTGCGAGTGAGCAGACAGAGCGTGTCAGGCCGCAGAGGGCGCATTTTATGCCGACGGTGTGGTATAAGAAGCAGTGCAGAGGCCATTTGAATCCGAACAGATGGAGCTCGGCCTCATTGACCCGGAAGAGCAATGAAGCAGTCAGGATGATGACGCAGAGGACAAGTATTATTATATGATGCACTGCTCGTTGCTCGTCGTCGATAGACACGCTTCTGACAGGCGTGCTCGATGCTTGTTGGTTGTTGCTCGTAATTCGATTCACAATTTGCCAGAGGAGAAAGAAAAAAGGATTAACCGCCGAGTTCGCAGAGTTTAATCTATGGTTTTTAGTTTTGAATTTTATATCTAATTCTTTCTCGGCGTTCTCAGCGTTCTCTGCGTTTAGTTCTTTGGCCCGGTTTACGTTTTCGGCTTTTGTTCTTGCTGTTTGAGCTTACGCAGTTTCTTTTGAACCGGCCAGTCGGCGAAGGCGAGGAAAAAGGCCAGAATTATATCCGCTATCGGTACGAGCATTAACAGGCCGAGCGCCCAACTGTAGCCTGCCTTGGAGGATATCTTGCAGAAGATTAATACCTTTATGGCAGCGCATATCAGGCCAATAAAAACTATGAACATGATGAGAAGTACTACGAACACGGGGGCCGCATGTTGACCATGTTGGACAGTGACAAAAGGTTCCATATTTTTCCCTTTCGATTAGTTTAAAATCAGGTTAATCAGCAGCGTTGCTGCGAATACCAGGTGCGTAGTATAGCAAGTTTCGGTTTGTTTACAAGGCAAATCTGATTGTAGTGTTGGCGGACGTCAATGTATAATAAATTTTTATGTTATTTGCTTTCTCGTGAAACCGGGTCGGGTTAATTGGCCTTTTTGTTTTTTGGGCTGCTTTTTGCGTTCCTTTGTGAGCGTTTCTTTTTCCTCTTAGTTCTTGGCGCATCTGGGGCGTTGGTCTCAGGCAGCCATTTTGCGAGTCGCTTCTTGACGCCGGCATACTTGGGGTCGTCAGCGAGATTGTTCCACTCCAGCTCATCTCTGTCGTGGTCGTATAGTTCTTCGGTGCCATCGCTATAACGGATGTATCGCCAGCGCTGCGAGCGCAGCGAATGATTATTGCGCCCATACGTTGTCAAGGCCGGGCGGTCCCATTTCGCTTTTGGGTCCTTCAATAGCGGCAGGAGGGTTTTGCCTTCAAGGCCCTTCTTCGGCGCCAGGCCACATACGTCTATCAGCGTCGGGTAGATGTCGATGAAGCTCACCGGGCGGGGACATCTCTGGTCCGGCCTGGTTATTCCCGGCGCAATCATCATAAGCGGGGCATGTGTCGCCTCTTCCCATAGCGCGAATTTACGCCAATGTAGCTTTTCGCCGAGGTGCCAGCCGTGGTCGCCCCAGAGTATGATGACGGTGTTGTTCGCATAGGGACTTTTATCCAGGGCATCGATTAGGCGGCCGACGCAGGTATCTACAAAGCTGATAGATGCGAGGTAGCCCTGCACGGCCTTTCGCCACTGTTTGTACTCGGTGACCTTTTTATGGTCGCCCTCGGGTCTTGCCATCCGTCTGCCGAGCGGGGGGACATCGTCAAGGTCGTTTTCGTTGACATTCGGCAAGGTTATCTTCTCCGGCGGATACATATCAAAATATTTTGGCGGTACGTACCAGGGCAGATGGGGTCGGAAGAATCCGCAGCCGAGGAAAAATGGTTTGTCGTGCTCTTTGCGCAGCTCGCTTATAGCCCAGTTTGCGACTTTCCAGTCGCCCATTTCCTCGTCGGGGACGTCCACCGGCCCCCAGTCAAAATGAGCGGTTTTAGGGATGCCGTTTATCGGCCGGTTCGGAGGCATTGGGTCGTCAGGCTTGTTCTTTCGCTGGGACGGGAAATACTCGTGCCACGAGGGCGGGTCGGGGAAGCCGCCGTGGTAGATTTTGCCGCCGCCAACGACACGGTAGCCGTGGGCCATAAAATGCTGCGGCAGGGTAACGGCATCGGTGAGTACGGGCGACTTTCGCCAGGGCATAGGATTGAGGTAAACGCCGGACGTTGACGGCAGAATTCCCGTCATAAGACTGGCCCGCGAAGGATTGCAGGCCGGAGCCGAACAGTGGGCGTTCGTAAAAAGCACTCCTCTTTGCGCAAGTCGGTCAAGGTTCGGCGTCTTTACATCGGGATGACCACCCAGAGAAGCCACCCAATCGTTCAGGTCGTCTATGGCAATGAACAGTACGTTCGGCCTCTTGGTTTGCTTAGATACCAAACGTTGAGAAGCGCTCGTGCATCCCGGCAGAGCAAATGTCGCTGCGCCGGCCGCCGTTAGCTTTAGAAAGTCCCGCCGATTCATTGAACCTGATATTTGATTCATTTATTATTATCCTCGCTATGAGTTTGCATTGAAAATTGCTTAATTTCAAACCTTATTCTTAGCTTTAATTGATAAGACCCTATGTATGATCCGAGAAGCATTGTGAATTGCACGTCGGACAATAAATCGAAAGAGATATCCTCCGGCTACTCCTAAAACTGCTCCAATCACTGAACCTGATAGGATGCCCAAAATGTTGATACGGATTAACTGACCCCAGGGAGGTATGCCATTTTGAAAGTCCGGACCGGTGGTTGTTTTTGTGACGCCAAGCCAGTATCCTCCAATTACGATGCCAATGACTATTCCGACAACGATCCAAGAACGTGGATGTTTACTTTCCTTCAGGCCATGGGCGGGAAGAGAGCCAAAAATAAAGAAAAGGAGAATAATCAAAAAGATTATTATGCGCAAAGGCGTGATAGTAATAGCATAAGGAGGTGGTGATGGGTAAGACGGTCTTAATCTAAAGGGTGAGTCCTTCAGCATTTTGTTGATCGTATCTTCGGTGAAATCGCCCGTAATGACAGCTCGTCTATGAATTCCGCTTACAATCTGAGGAGCGTTATAAACCCGCCCATTAATAATCTGTGCTGAATAACGGTTCAGATTCTTCCTTGTTAACTTCCAAATCTTAGGTGGGTCTGTGTCCTCAAAGTATACTTCTAAAGCCAATTTTCCGTACCTGTCAAGCGTAGTCCCAAGCTCACAAACATCGCTCTCCGTGACATCATTCTCACCTATCAAGACAAGCAACTCTACTTCAGCCTTTGTATTTCGCCTGGTCACAAAAGTTGAATTATCGAAAAAAACAGGTGCCTTGCTTTCTATAACTGGTACCCATTTGGCAATTAGTAACTTACCTTCGTACAGTTCGTTTTCCGGGCTTGATTTTGCTTTGTTTACGATGAGCGTGTCTTTGGTGGGGTCGGCTGCAATTCGGAATTCCATTGACCACCCATTTTCTTCGGCGCCAATCAGTAGACTGGATAAACAGCAGCACAAAGCTGTTACTGTGCTGAGCAAAACAACGCTTACTAACCTGAATGAATCTCTATTTACCATACCCCAAATCTCGCGCATATAAGGCCGATAAGTTTTAGTAATGTCCGGACAAAATAAAGCCGGCAGTTAATCGCAATTATGCGGCAGATGTGCTGGTTTGTCAAATGAACAAGTTTTTCGTTTGCGGGCAAACGGCAAAAAGACTTGTGGAAACGGGGGATGGTTGTTATCCTGTGAGCCTTGTTTTGTTGGCAAAAGCGTATTGTAAAGGTTTGATTACGGGAAATTCTCAATGGGTGCATCTGTAAAAAATCCAGGTCTATCGGAACTTGATGAGCTTTGTGTCCAAACGATTCGGTTTCTGTCTATGGAAGCTGTACAGAAGGCAAATTCTGGGCATCCGGGTATGCCGATGGGGATGGCG
>DAOVNI010000100.1 GCA_030630315.1 Phycisphaerae bacterium
ATGTATAAGAGCGAAGGGAAAACCCTTTTGGATATCTTCAATAAGTACAGCGATATGTTCTTCCATATGTATACCAACGGCACACTTATTAACGAAGAAGCTGCCGAGCGTCTTGCAAAATCGGCAAATGTTACACCTGCAATTTCAGTCGAGGGATTTGAGAAAGAGACCGACCAGAGAAGAGGCGCCGGCACACACAAAAAAATCCTCAAGGCCTTTGAATGTTTGAGACAGGCCGGTGTGCCTTTCGGTATCTCCGCGACAGCAACGAGCAAGAATGTGGATGTACTGCTGACGGATGAATTTTATGATTTTTATTTCGAAGAACAAGGGGCTTGTTATATGTGGCAATTCCAGCTGATGCCCATCGGCAGAGGCAAAGACGAAATGGATTTGATGGTCAATCCCGAAAAGAGAGTCCAGCTCTATAGGAAATGGGAAAAACTGCTCGACGAAAAGAAATATTGTCTGGCGGATTTCTGGAACAGCGGCGTGCTCTCCAGAGGTTGTATCGCCTATGGCAGAAGCGGCGGATATGCCTATATCGACTGGAATGGCAACGTAACGCCCTGTGCCTTCATTCCTTACTACGTCGATAATATCTACGATTTATACAGCAATGGAAAAACATTGTCTGATGCAATGTTCTCTGACTTTATGAAAAATGGCCGAAAATGGCAGAAGGAATATGGTCTTGACAACTGCAAAAAGCCAGGGAACTGGTTGATGCCCTGCTCCATAAGAGACCATTACGAAATTTTCAGAAATTCAGTTTTGCCAAAAGACGCAAAGCCCGAAGACGAAAAAGCCAGAGAAGCTCTGGAATCTGATGAATATTTTGAGGTGCTGAAAAACTATGACGAAAAACTGCAGGGTTTAACTGAAAAAATCTGGGAAAATGAGTATTTGAATGTATGATGAATGTCCAATCGGCTATACGACTTTTGAGGTTTGAATTTTTTTAATAAGGCCTTGGGGAGACGTTTCCCCGCGCTTGTTTTGGAGGGCTTTCCAATTATGTCAAATAGTTACAGTTCCCTTTGCGATGATTTTTATCTCGATATGTATATTAATACCGAGCTCGACCTCCCGACCCAGCGTGACACCATCCTGGCCTTTTTCGAGCGGATACAAAAGGAATTCCCTTCTATGGGCTGCTTCTACCGGCGCGAAAAAAACGAGTACTGCCTGGAGGAAGACCGCAGCGCCGCCCAATACCGCTGGATTACGCTCGAAACAGACCGCATCGGCTCCGGAGTAGTTAATCCCTCAAACTTTGAAAGTGCTTATTGCCAGGATAGATTGGTGCTCGAGCTTGTCCCCTATATGCTCAGCGTGAGTCATCTTGATATCGATTCACTGGATGTTACTTTCGCTATGGATTTCGATTATGTAGGCAGTCACGATGAGGTCATCGCCGAGGCACTATTGGCGCAGAGCGCCTTTAGCTGCCTTCTGGACTTGCCTTCCGCCAGGCCTATCGGCTTTTCACCCGCAGTGGTGGTGGCGTTATCCGACGATTGCCGTACTCAGGCCAGAATCAGCGTAGAGTCAAAAACAAGCGTCATAGAGAGTGGAAAACAAAAGTATAAGTCAGATGAGGCGATAAGTCTTTTTTTTACAATCCGCCAATATCCTTCGAGTACGGAAAAATTTGACGCCCTAAAATTCTTTGAATATCAATGTCAACTTGCCGAGAAATTGATGGCAGAAAAAATAGTCCCTAACTTCGTCCAGCCTTTAACTGAGACAATCGCACAAAAACGATTAACGTAGATTTCAGGAAGAACCTTAAAATGACTATCGAAGCCCCAATAAGCAGGCACAAAAAAACTAATTTCAAAATCTATATCGCTGTTTGCATTGTTGTTGCAATCATTTTTGCCTATGATGGTTATCTGAGTAAGTATAAATGGTCGGGGCGTTACAGCTTTTATAAAGAGCATGTTGTTGATAATGATGGCAAACCCACCGCCACGATGAAGTTTAATCGAGGGTCACCGCCGTTCTTTATCGGTGCCGCAGTGCTTTTAGGTGCATATCTGTTTGCAATAAAGAACAAGAAGATTATCGCCGGCGAAAATGAGCTTATCATCAGCAATAAGGAAAGAATTGCTCACGATTCCATACAAAAAATAGATAAAACCTATTTTCGCTCCAAGACCAAACGTAAGTTTGTTGGTGACCAATCTGGGAATGTACAAGAAACCCGCTCTGCTCCTGAGGGTTATTTTATTATCACGTACAAGGATAATAGCGGCAGGGAAGTCAACCGCAAACTGAGCAGCAGAACATACGATAATTTAGCAGCCGTTCTGGATGAGCTCGTGGCAAAAATCAGTTGAAAATTATCACAATAATATCTAAAATTTAATCGGTTGACCGCAATGGATTACTCTGATAATCTGTTGCGGTTTATCTTTGGGAACGCATTAAAGGGTCTCAGGGAAGTGAGCATAAATGAATTCTTGTGTTGTCGGATTACAGTGGGGTGATGAGGGCAAAGGCAAGGTTGTTGATATTCTCGCCGAGCACAGCGATATTGTTGTCCGATACAGCGGCGGTGCCAACGCCGGCCACACCGTTGTCGTAGGCGACAACAGGTTTGCTTTGCACCTATTGCCCAGCGGTTCGGTTCGGCCGAATATTATCTGCGTAATCACAAATGCCGTAGTCGTTGACCCCGACACACTTATAAAGGAAATCGATAAACTGGCCCAAAAAAATATTACGCTAAATGACCGGCTCTTTATAAGTGAGAACGCCCACCTCGTCCTGGATTACCACAAAAAAGAGGACCAGTTACGCGAAGAATCCCTCGGCAAAAACAAACTCGGCACCACTGTTCGAGGCATCGGCCCCTGTTATGCAGATAAGGTCGGCAGAAGCCATGCCGTCCGTATGGCCGATTTAAGAGACCTCGAAAAGCTCAAAGCCAAACTGCAAACCATCGTGGACTATAAAAACAAAATCTTTGCCGCCCTTTATAACACAGAGCCGATAAGTGCTGCTCCCCTCTTCGAAAAGTGTAAATCTTATGCCGACAAGCTCCTGCCCTTTATCACTGACACAACCGAATTTCTGCACAAGTCAATTGCGGACGGCAAATCAATCCTGTTCGAAGGCGCCCAGGGCACACTGCTGGACCTGGACCACGGCACTTTCCCATTTGTAACCAGCTCGAACTCAAGTGGGCTTGGTATGCCGGCCGGCTCCGGCGTGCCTGCCAAAATGGTCGATAAATTCATCGGCGTGGCCAAGGCATACACAACAAGGGTCGGCGCCGGCCCGTTCCCTACCGAGCAGGACAACGAAATCGGCCAGTACATCCGTGACAAAGGGCACGAATACGGCACCACCACCGGCCGGCCCCGCCGATGCGGCTGGTTCGACGCCGTAGCCGTATCCTACGCCGTAACCATTAGCGCTGTCGATTCCATAGCATTAATGCATCTCGACACACTCGCCGGCTTGAAAGAAATAAAAATTTGCAGGGCGTACAAAATCAACGGAAAACAAACTTCCTTCTTCCCCGCAAATGCAGCCAGGCTCTCACAGGCGAGTCCCATTTACGAAACCGTCCCCGGCTGGGATGAGGACATAACCGAAGTAAACGATTTTCACGAATTGCCTTTGAACGCCCAAAACTTTATCGTCCTTATCGAGGAAATGACCGGCAAACCGGTCACAATCATTGGCGTCGGACCAAAACGAAATCAGACAATATTTAGATAGTTCTCGAACTGTACGAATTGGAAAAGAGCTTCGAAGAAAAACTGAAAAAAACCGCCGAGCGTCTCGGCCTGACGCCCGAACAAGTTCCCCGTCATATCGCCATAATTATGGACGGCAACGGCCGGTGGGCACAGAAAAAAGGTCTGCCACGACCCGAAGGACATCGCCAGGGCGGAAAAACAGTCGAGAAAATAGCTCAATACTGCGTGGATTTTGGCATCGAATCTCTGACTTTATATTCCTTCAGTATAGAAAACTGGGAGAGACCCAAAGCCGAAGTCAACGGTCTTATGAATCTCTACACTCAATACCTCATCAGGATTCGTCCTACGCTGATGAAAAATAATGTAAAGCTGATTCACCTCGGCCGATTGGCGCAATTGCCACCAGCGGTAAAAACAGAACTTGCAAAAACCATAGAAATCACCGCCGGCAATACCGGTATGATACTTGCCCTGGCACTGAACTACGGCAGCAGAACCGAGATCGCAGATGCAGCAAAAAAAATTGCACAAGAATACAAAAGTGGCAAACTCCACCTCAAAGATATCGACGAACAGTGCGTAAGCCGGCATCTATACACCGCCGGCCTTGCCGAACCCGACCTTTTGATACGCACGGCAAATGAAATGAGGGTCAGCAACTTTCTGCTCTGGCAAATTTCATACAGCGAATTCTACGTCACAAAAACCCTTTGGCCGGATTTCAGAAAAGCAGCTCTGGAAAAAGCAATACTGGCCTACGCAAAACGAAACCGACGTTTTGGCACTATCAAAATGAGTCCATAGCTGACAGTTGAGAGTGGGACCCCGGTTCACAGACTACGAACTCATAACTACGAACTAAAAGATGCTCAAATACAGATTGCTTTTTGGAACATTGATGACGATATTCTTTACCGCCGTCGTCGTTTTCGACGGCTGGCTGGACGGCTCATTAACCGCTTCAGCAGCCGACGATAGGGCGGTGCAGGGAACAATTCTTTATGTCCTTATTGCCCTGTTAATAATCCCGGCTCAGCTTGAGCTCTCGAAACTCGCCGCGGCAAAAGACCTGAAGATTTTCACCCCTGTTTCAATCACTGCTTCGATTCTTTTTGCAGGCAGCTGGTATTGGCCGCAGCTTATAGAAATTCCGCCGCAAGTTTATCTATTTTTCCTCTCTGCCTTTGTGCTGTTGGCGCTGCTTTTATACCAATATATGCGTTATGGGACTTCGGCGGTGTTCGCTAATTGTGGAGCAAATTATTTTTCTATCGTCTATCTCGGTCTTTTAAGCGGTTTTGTGCTCGCCATCCGTATCGACTTTGGTCTATGGCCGCTGCTTATGTTTGTTTTTGTCGTAAAGTCCTCTGATATAGGGGCTTACGCAATTGGGACTCCGTTTGGCAGGCACAAATTTTCGCCGAAAATCAGCCCCTCAAAGACCTGGGAAGGTATGGCCGGCGCCGTCGCTGCTGCAGTGATTGTTGCTATCATCTTTGCCAGAATATTTGGTATAATGTCCTGGTGGCTGGCATTAATTTTTGGCCTTTGTTTTGCTTTTATCGGCCAGCTTGGTGATTTGGCCGAGTCTATGATAAAGCGAGACGCCGAGCAAAAGGATTCAGCAAGCAATGTACCGGGCTTCGGCGGAATATTGGACATTATTGATTCGCCGCTGCTCGCAGCGCCGTTTGCTTACTTGTTCTTTATGTTCGGCTCTTGATAGAGAAAAACTTTGGAAGTTACCATACAATTAGATTCAGTTCACAGGCAGCTTGAGTTGTTCGGCCCTGCCGACAGTCACCTTCGTCTTTTGCGCCAATCTCTCGGCGTCCAAATCACCGCCCGCCAGGCCAATTTAATAATCACCGGCAAGGAAAAAAGTGTAAACAAGGCCGCTGAGATTATCGACAGAATGCAAAAACACCTTATCAAACGCCGCTCGCTCACCACTGCGGATGTAACCGCTTTTATCGCTAAAGACAATTCACCCATAACTGCCGAGGCCTGTGACGCCATTAGCGTCTATTCCCACAAAAAGATTATCGAACCATCCACCAAGGGACAGCTAAAGTACGTCGAAGCAATGTTGGCCAACGACCTTATCTTTTGTATAGGACCAGCCGGAACCGGCAAAACATACCTCGCCGTCGCAGTGGCGGTCTCAATGCTGAAGAAAAAGCAAATCAGGAGAATAGTCCTTGCCCGCCCCGCTGTGGAGGCAGGTGAAAAACTTGGCTTTCTGCCGGGCGATATACAGGCAAAGGTAAATCCATATCTTCGCCCACTCTTTGACGCTCTCGAAGATATGATGGATTTCGCTCAGATGAAAAAATTTATGGAGCTGGACATTATCGAAATTATTCCGCTTGCCTTTATGCGCGGCCGAACGTTAAACGAAGCCGTCATCATCTGTGACGAAGCCCAGAACACCTCGCCCCTGCAGATGTTAATGGTCTTGACAAGACTGGGCCACGGCTCCAAAATGATAATAAACGGCGACATAACGCAAATTGACTTGGAAACAGGCCAGAAAAGCGGAATGGTCGAAGCGATTACAACGCTGCGGCGAATCAAAGGTATAGCTTCTGTAGAGTTAACCCAGAGAGACATCGTACGACATCGACTGGTTCAAAATATCGTGCGGGCCTACAGAAAAAAGGGAAACGCTAAAAGGTAAAAAGCAAAGCGAAAAACAGGCGCACCTTTTTTCGTTGCCCTGAATGGTGATGGCAGAGTAAACAAAT
>DAOVNI010000224.1 GCA_030630315.1 Phycisphaerae bacterium
GCGCAGAAAAGTTGCACAAAAAACTGGCCGACATTGAGAGCTCGCTCGGCAGGGTACGCCGGGAAAAATGGTCGCCGAGGATTATTGATTTGGACTTGTTACTTTTTGGCGCCGAGGTCATAAATCGTCCCGGCTTAACCGTGCCGCATCCGCAGATGCACTTGCGCTCGTTTGTGCTTAAAGGTCTCTGCCGGCTCAACCCCGAATTACTCCACCCGGTTATAAAAGAACCAATGATCGAGTTGGCAGCCCGGCTCGGTGGCAACGACTTTGTTCCCAATCCCGATCTGCCGAAGCTTGTCAGTGTCGCCGGCATAATCGGTGTGGGAAAAACCACGCTAACAGAAAAACTATCGAACTCGCTTGGCTGTAAAGCACTGTTTGAAGCTTACGATACAAATCCCTTTATGCCGGATGTCTATGCCGGCAAAAAAGAATTAGCGTTGGATTCGCAAATATATTTTTTGACCAGCCGGATAGGACAGCTAAACCATAACGTTTTGGCCCCCGGACAGCTCGCCATCAGTGACTATATCTTTGACAAAGAGCTAATCTATGCAAGGCGCCTGCTCAACGCCCAGCAATTAACTCTGTATGAAAAGGTTTACCAGCCCCTCGATGAAAAGGTGACGCTACCGGTTTTGGTAATATATTTGAAAGATTCGGCAAAGAAATGCCTCGAACGTATCCACAGACGCAACCGTCCTTACGAGCAGAAAATTGAACCGCAATTCTTGGAGGCGCTCGATTCCGATTACGAGCAGCTCTTTGCCGATTGGAAAAGCTGTCCCGTTATTCGTAAGCAGATGTCAAAATTAGACTACACGAAGGATGCCAATATGGAACACTTGGCAAATCAAATAAAAAGTTACGTTGCGGTATAATGGAAGTCGCAAAAACAATAGAATCGGTCAGGGCGTTGGTAAAAGCCGCCCGCAGTAAAGGCAAAAAGATAGGTCTTGTGCCGACGATGGGGGCGCTTCATATCGGCCATATTTCGCTAATCGAAGCGGCGGTGAAAAAATGCGACTTTGTCGTGGTCAGCATCTTTGTCAATCCTACACAGTTCGGCCCCGGCGAAGATTTTGAAAAATATCCGCGTCCACTGGACGCCGACCTCGAAATTTGTAGAAAAGCAGGCGTGGATGTTGTTTTTGTTCCAACGGTTAAGGAAATGTACAGGTCTGAAAATCTTACCTGGGTAAACGTCGAAAAACTGACCGAATCACTTTGCGGCCAATCTCGCCCGATACACTTTCGCGGAGTAACCACGGTTTGTGCCAAGCTGTTCAATATCGTTGCCCCTGATATTGCATTTTTTGGCCAGAAGGACGCCCAGCAGGCAATCGTTATTAAGCGAATGGCCGCTGATTTAAATATGCCTCTGGAAGTTGTCATCTGCCCCACGGTTCGCGAACCGAACGGACTGGCCGTCAGCAGTAGAAATAAATATCTGACCGAAGAGCAGAAAAAAGATGCGACCTTAATATATAAATCCCTTCAAAAATGCCGGGAAATGATTGACGCCGGCACCACAGACAGCGAAACGATTATCGCCGAGATGCGTAAAATATTAAGTCAGGCGCCATCAATAGCGATAGAATACGTAAATATCGTTGACGCCGGGGCGCTGCAAGCAATCGACCCCCACGCCTGTCTGCCGACAGGCAGACGTGGGGGCAAAGTTCTCGCAGCAGTCGCCGTCAGAATCGGCCCCGCTTGCCTAATCGACAACATTCTGGTGGACGCGAGCAAAAAGTAGTGTATAATAATGGTGGTTTCACCTGAAAATGGCGTGAAACAATTGTAGTCGAAGTAGTTCAGGCGACTTTTCGACGTCAGAACTGTATTAAAATTGCTCTATTTATTGTATTATGAAGTGGCTGAAGAATGAAAGAAATCTTATCTTTTTCTGAGATTAAGAAGCGGTACGATGCTGAGTGGCTGCTTATCGGAGACCCTGAAACTTGTGATGATTTTAGCATCAAGCAAGGTGTGGTTTTGTGGCACAGTAAGGATAGAGATGAAGTGTATAGAAAGGCAAGACAGATACGCCCAAATCACTCTGCTATTCTATACACAGGCAAATTACCTGATGATGTAGCAGTTGTATTATGAAGATTACATTTGATCCTACCCAAGGTTTAATTGTTATCCCCACTCGATTGCATGGCCTTCACTCAGATACAATAGTCCGTCTGGCGTTGGATACAGGCGCGACCAACTCGATGATCAACTGGGATGTGGCAGTACTCCTGGGTTACGACCCGGCTTCTTCAAAAGAGCGTATCCAGGTAACAACAGGTAGCGGAGTAGAATTTGCACCTCGCATTGTGGTTAAGAAGGTCGAAGTTTCAGGCAGGTCTCTTGAGAATTTCCCAATACTTTGTCATACACTTCCTCCCAGTGCTACTGTGGATGGTTTGCTGGGTCTTGATTTCTTTCGGGGCGTACGCCTGATGGTAAATCTACAGGAAGGAATCATCACTTCAGAGGATTGTGAACATTAAAGCAATTCACGAATCAACAGTTATGTTTGTAAAGATGTTAAAAAGTAAGTTACATCGCGCAACGGTTACCGATACCAAGCTGCATTATGCCGGCAGCATCGGCCCTGCCCGGCTAATTGACAACATTCTGGTGGACGTGAGCAAACAGTAATGTATAATGATTTTTAGTGTTACCTAAAAAGAAGGAATTTCTTATGAGACAATTTAAAATTATTGTAGAGAAACACCCTGATGGTTATGTAGCGTATCCACTGGGGCTTAAAGGTGTAGTGGTTGGGCAGGGGGATACTTATGAAGAAGCACTTTCTGATGTAAAGTCGGCAATTCAGTTTCATATTGAGACATTTGGAAAAGAAGTGCTGGAGGTAGAGCCGCGAATTATCGAGGCCTTCGTGGCTGAAACAGGAGTAGAGGTTTGATGGCAAAGTTTCCCGTTGATGCACCAAGACAAAAGGTGGTAAAGGCGTTAGAGATTCTGGGCTTTCGAGTTGTAAGGCAAAAAGAGCATATTTCTATGGTACGTGAGAACTCCAACGGAAGTAAAACTCCTTTGACCATGCCGAATCATACTAAGATAAAAGCCTCTACATTAAGGACAATTTGCACCCAATCCGGAATTACAAGAGATGAATTTTTGGAAGCTTATAAGAAGGCATAGATTTGGCAACGGCAGACAATATGCCACTCCCGGCTACACTGACACTTCCACAATGGCGCCTTACTGTGGCATCAGGAGTGGCTGAATGATAAGCGGACATGGCGCTGAGGAATAATACAGGTAAGAATGAGTAACATTTTATGTTTATAAAGCTATTAAAAAGCAAATTACATCGTGCAACGGTTACCGATACCAAGCTGCACTATGCCGGCAGCATCGCAATAGACTCGACACTAATGGAAGCGGCCGGTATTTTGCCTTACGAGTCTGTTTTGGTCGCCGATTTAGACAACGGCAGCAGGCTGGAGACCTACGCTGTTCCAGCGGAGGCCGATTCCGGCCAGGTTGTAGTACTTGGCGCAGCCGCTCAGCTCGTCAAGCCAAAGGACCTTATTATCGTTTTTAGCTTTGGTTATTATACGCCTGAAGAGGCTGTCAAACTTAAACCCAAAGTAATCGTCCTTGACGAAAATAACAAAATAAAGATGACCGAGAGAAGTTAATTGACGCTTGCCGATTTTCGATTGCCCCTTGA
>DAOVNI010000240.1 GCA_030630315.1 Phycisphaerae bacterium
ATTCTGAGCGCAGCGAAGAATCTCGTTTTGAATTTTACGCTATGGTTTTACGTTTTTCGTTTTAAGTTTTTCGCTTTCGATAATTATCTGCAGCATTTCGGTCAGGCTCGTTCCGGGCTCCCACCCGATTGTTTCTTTGATTCGCTCCAGGCTCGGCATCCGCCGCATCATATCCTCAATAGGCCTTCCGTAAGCAACCTCGTAAGGAACAAATTCCTTCTTGCTTTTACTGCCTGTCATTTCAATAATTTTGTCGGCAAGGCCCTCGATACTAATCTCTTCGGCCGAGCCGATATTATATACCTTCCCTACTGCCTGCTCGCAATTCATCAACTCGATAACCGCCTCGACAAGGTCGCACACGTAACAAAAGCATCGCCTTTGCCGGCCGGTACCATATATCAAAACCGGCTCATTCCGTAAAGCCCTTTGAACAAATCGAGGCACCACCATTCCATACTGACCCGTTTGCCTCGGCCCAATCGTGTTAAAGAACCGCCCGATTACCACACCCAATCCATACTGTTGATAAAAAGCCAGACCCAGGAATTCGTCTATCGCCTTACTGCAGGCATACGACCACCGGGATAAACTTGTGCTGCCAAGCACAATATCGTCGTCTTCGCAGAAGGGAACTGTTTCGCTTTTGCCGTAGATTTCGCTGCTTGAAGCAATCAGGATTTTTTTGCCGAACTTATTGGCAGCGTCCAGCACCACTTCGGTGCCGCCAATATTTGTTTCTATCGTGTGCACCGGCCTGTCAGCTATCAGCTTGACTCCAACTGCTGCAGCCAGGTGATATATGACATCACATTGTTCTGCCAGCGGCCCCATTAAGCCGGCGTTGCGGATGTCGCCCTCAACAAAATCAAAGCCGGAACGATTTTTGAAACTTTCAATGTTCTCTAAACTGCCCGTGCTGAGATTATCAACAACGACCACCTTATTACCGTCTTTCAGCAGCCGTTCCGCCAGATGAGAGCCGATAAAACCTGCCCCCCCTGTAACTAATACGCTCATATTCGACCCAATAGTAAATAATCAATGCTACTCTGCGTAGTAGCAACGCTACGTAGCACGAGTCGTTAATTTTGACAGACTCCGTCCCCGTCGGCTGCCATAAAAATAAACACACCCCAGGCGCTGTATCTAACCTTTTGGGGATACTGTCTTTAAGCAGTCATAAATATACGGATTTGACCGCCGGCCTTCATATAACATAAGTATCGGCAAATAAAGAACATAGCTTGAGTAAAGACAAACCTCCCCCACTGTTGCTTTGGCAACAAAGCGTGGGGGTATCAGCCGATTTTCCGATGAAAATTATACGCTCTCAAAGCCCGATAAGTTCATAATACAGAACTACCAGTCTTTGGAAGCGTGAAGCGAGATACGAGGCATGCACTTATTTGAAGCTGCTGTTCTTAAAATGCCCAAAACGGGTTTTTTATCGGCCCCTCCCTTGAAATTTTACTTGTTCGATGCCGTCCAGGTTCGGCCCGGCTTCAGACGGGACGGATTCGATATTCTTTGTTTACTTCGTGTCTTGGTGTCTTCGTGGCCTGACTTCTATCGTTATCCGTAATATGAGCAATACGTCTTATCGGTTTCCCAAACGGTAACGCAATGCAGCAACGCTTCACCGAATTTGCCGGCGATTCTTTTCCACACAAAAGCCGTGATATTTTCAACGGTCGGATTGGTCTTGCCAAACTCGGCAACGTCGGCATTCAAATTCTTATGGTCAACAACTTTTATAAGCTCATCGTCCACTATTCTTTCAAAATCACCAATACAAAAGCCGTCTCCGCTTGCCGGCCTCTTTATCGTAACCTCGACAACATAGTTGTGCCCGTGACCGGTGGGGTTCGCGCATTTACCGAAAACCTCAAAATTGCGCTCCTCGGAAAAATCATTGTTCCAGAGCTTGTGCGTCGCAGCAAATTCAAATTTCTCACTAAAGTAAATCATCTCGAAATCCTTTGAATCTATCATTACCTGCCTGAAAGGATTCAGTTTCAAACTCAATTTGCTCAACCTCGCCGACCCGAACTTATCACCTAATTGGCCCCAGGCCGACCTTAAAAGTTCAGCTATTTCGAAAAACCCTATATGCCTGCCCTGCCGAAAATCCTCTCTTATTCGCTCGGCAAAAATCGGCACGACATATTCGCCAACGTTCTTGTCAATATCGATTACGTTAACAACAAACCCCGTAGCCGGCTCAACCTCACCAGCCACCTCCACACATAACTCGAAAAATATTGATAACCCTTCACCAGCCGGCCTGGATGCAAACGAATTAAAGCCCAAACTGTCCTTCGGCAAAAAAGGGTTAATCGAAAACCGCACCTGCCTTCCCGCTTTATGCATAAACAAAACACCTTCTACTTGTTGCCGGTATACATCAGGCTCAAAACCTCATTTCGGCTTTTCGGGTCTCTCTTAAATATCCCGCGAAGTGCCGATGTCACCATTATCGAGCCGGGCTTCTTTATACCACGAATCGTCATACAGCTATGGGATGCTTCCAGAACCACCGCCACGCCCTGTGGTTTTAAGCTGTTCATTATAAAATCGGCTATCTGGTATGTAAGCCGTTCCTGGGCCTGCAGTCGCCGGGCAAAACAATCCACAATACGAGCTAATTTGCTGACCCCGAGCACCGTCCCCGACGGCAAATACGCAACATGAGCCGACCCGATAAACGGCATCAGGTGATGCTCGCAGATACTGTAAAAAGGTATGTCACGCAGCAAAACTATCTCGTCGTAATTCTCGGTAAAGACACTGCGAAGATGCTGTTTAGGGTCTTCCCGCATCCCGGCTAACAGTTCAGCATACATCCTTGCCACCCGCCCCGGCGTCCCCTTTAGCCCCTCTCGCCCGGTGTCTTCACCAACCGCTAAAAGTATTTCCGTAACCGCTTTCTCGATCCTTTTGGTATCTACACTCGTTTTGACTTTATCATTCATCTTCCTGCCTTCTTTCGCAATTCGTACAAATTCGTGTCAATTCGTGGCTCACTTTGCAACCAGATTCATAAGATAAGTGGCTAATAATCGCACACCGAATCCACTTGAGCCTTCTGCTGAAAATTCCGTGGCCTTCTCGAACACCTCCATCCCCGCAATATCCAGATGCGCCCATTTTGCACCACCTACGAACTGCCTCAAAAACGCCGCCGCCGTACAGGCTCCGCCCCATTTACTGCCGATATTTTTCAAGTCAGCCATCTTGCTCTTCATCTCTTCTGCATACTCATCACCGCTCGGCATAGGCCAGACCTTTTCACCGCTGTCCTCTGCCGCTCTTTGCAATTGTTTTATCAGTCTCTCATCGTTGCCCATCAGACCGGCCATATAGATGCCAAGCGCAACCTTGCAC
>DAOVNI010000045.1 GCA_030630315.1 Phycisphaerae bacterium
CGGGGCAATCAGAATTAGACCGGTAATCGTCCCAAGTTCTGTGGTTGATGGGATATTAGGGACGTTTACCTATTTGTGGGCGGGATTAAAGGTGTCCGGTACTTTTTGAGTTGTGATGGGCAAGCGGGAACGCCGGCAACAAGAGCGGAGGTAAGAGAAAATAATGAAAGAGATACCATTAGGCAACGGCCAAAACGCAAAAGTTGATGACGAAGATTACGAATGGTTGTCTCGCTATAGCTGGTATGCCTACTACGATCCACAGCGAGGCAAAACGTATGCAGCCCACGACACGCCGGGCGGAAGACGGGTCCTTATGCACGATGTCATTATGGGCCTTGATACAGTGGAAGACCAGTCTTCGAATTGAGCATCAAGAATCCAACTTTAGCTCACTTTAGGCACTTTAGCTCACTTTAGGCACTTTAGTTCACTTTAGCTCACTCCTCACTAACGATTATTCAGCATCAACTCAAGAATCTGTGAATAATATAAAAAATTTACTTGACACCTAACTTTTAATATTGTATAATATATATCTAACTAATAGGCTAAAATTACAATATTAATAAGGACAGAAGACAGAATACACGAGACAGAATTCAGAAAACAGGACAGAAGGCACCACAGACACAAAGTTTTGAGATTCCTTTGTGCCTTAGTGCCTTTGTGGCTATGAGTCATTTATGCAAAACAAACCCAATTTCCCGGATGAGCAAATGAACGTAAATAAAGTATTAACAAGGGATTATGAAAATAAATCCAATTGGAAACTTGATGAAAACAAAGCCAATACAAAGCCAATCAAACCCAAAACAAAGCCAATCAAACCCAAAACAAACCCAATACAAACCCAATACAAACCCAATCAAACCCAATTTCAAACAGGGCGCCTGCTGATTGACCCGATGTTGCCTCTTTACAAACCAGGCAACCATCAGTATTATATCCGGCATATACGCCGATGTAGCTCAATGGTAGAGCGCAGCTTTCGTAAAGCTGAGGTTGTGGGTCCGAATCCCTCCATCGGCTTTGTGAATCTGGGTTATGAAAAAGTTTGGTTTGATTGTAAAAAGTGAGGGAAAAAGTGTGAAACTGAACTGTCCAGTTTGCCTAAGAAGAATACCGTGGCGGTATAGGTTTTTTAGATCTGCAAAAACAATCGGTCTGCGAAAATCCTTTCCCTGTCCACACTGTGGCAATATCCTTATCTGGTCGAAATGGCCTTATAGATTGATGTGGCTCGGACTATGCTGCATGATTATTGCGGTTTTGATTGCTTACTTAACAGAATCCGTAGTCGCGGAAATAGCAACCTGGGTAGGAATGGGTCTGGCCTTTATGGGTGCTCTTAAATGTAGATTTGAGGCAGTACATCAAAATATTGGTCAGTTAAAGATGTCTGTTAGGAAAAAATACAATTCGCTTCAAGAAATACTCAAAAAGCTGGGTAAAGTCGTTGTTGCGTACTCCGGCGGGGTGGATAGCACCTTTCTTTTGAAGGCGGCGGTCGATACGCTGGGGGCTGAAAACGTGCTGGCTTGTATCGCTAAAGGGCCGGCTCTGCCACAAAGCCAATACGCCCGGGCAATCGAGACGGCAAAAAATATAGGTGTCAATGTCCAGACAGTCGAGCCAGATGAAATGGCTGATGCGGCATACTCAGCCAACAAGGCCGACCGCTGCTTCCACTGCAAAGGTCATCTTTATGGAATCCTTACCGATATTGCCAAAGAGGGCAATTTTAATTACGTCATTTCCGGCCACAATTTCGATGACAAGGATGATTTTCGGCCGGGTAATCGCGCAGCTAAAAGTTTTGGCATTCGCAGCCCACTAATGGAGGCGGAACTTACCAAGGACGACATTCGCCAACTGAGCAGAGAATTGGATTTGCCTACGGCCGACATTCCTGCGTCACCCTGTTTAGCTTCGAGAATCAGCTATGGTCTGGAAATCACGGAGCAGCGGCTCAAACAAATCGAGCAGGCCGAAGAGTTCCTGAAAACATTAGACCTGGTTGAATTTCGTGTCCGCCATCACGACACTATCGCTCGAATCGAGGTCAACCCGCAGGATATCGACAAAGTTACGACGGAGCCGGCCCGCTCACAAATTGTCGAAAAATTAAAATCGCTCGGCTTCAAGTTCATAACCGTTGACCTGCAGGGCTTCCGCTCCGGCTCGCTCAACGAACCACTCTCGGAAGACGAAAAGCGAAAAAGCCTTTAGCCAGAGCTTGCAGTATTTTGAAGGCCCGGGTTAAACATTCGGGCTAATAGCCTATTGCGCAGCCGTCCTTGCGTGGGTCGGAGCCGCCGAAATAACGGCGTGGGTTTGTTTTACGCCAGATGCCCTGATAGCCGCCGAATGCCCCTACGCTGGCTCGGAGCTTATGGCCCATGTCGGCCAGTTTGCGTTTTACCGATTCGTCAATGTGTCTTTCAAACGACACGGTACCCGGCCCGACCATTTTGTATCCGGTGGGTGTGGAGCTTTCGGAATGCTGGACGCGCGGCTGTTCACCAGCCTGCTGCACCGACATACCGAAATCGATGAGGTTCATCAGCACCTGGGCGTGTCCCTGCGGCTGGAAGTCGCCGCCCATCACTCCAAACGAAAACAGGGGCTTGCCGCCCCGTGTCACAAATCCGGGGATGATGGTATGAAACGGCCGCTTGTGAGGCTCCAGTTTATTCAGGTCATTCGGATTAAGCGAGAACAGCTGTCCCCTGTTCTGCAGGCAGAAGCCCAGACCATCGGGCACCAGATGCGAACCCCAGCCGTGGTAAGTACTCTGGATGAGTGAAATCATATTGCCTTGTTTATCAGCGGCGGTCAGGTAAATAGTGTCGGATGGGCCGGTCAACCTGCCCGCGGCAACTTTTTGGGCGGCGCGTTTCGGATTGATTAGCCTGGCCCGCTGTTTGGCGTATTCTTTGGAGATAAGCCGTTTTAAGGGGACATCGGCGAAGTCCATATCCGCATAGTAAATCGCACGGTCCTCGAAAGCCAGTTTCTTGGCCTCAATGAAAAGATGCAGATGCTCGGCGGAGTTCGGCTTTAATGATGGGATGTCAAAATTCTCCAACATGTTTAATATTTGCAAAGCGGCAATGCCCTGGCCGTTCGGCGGAAGTTCCCAGACGTCATAGCCGCGATAATTCGAAGTTGCCGGCTCGACCCACGTAGCGGTATGGTCGCGGAAGTCGCGCATCGCGAAGCGTCCGCCCTGTGCCTTTGAGAACTTAACGATTCTCTCGGCGATTTCTCCCTTATAAAAAGCCGGTGCGCCGCCTTTAGCGATAGTCTCGAAGAAGCTCGCCATATCGGGATTTTTGAAGATGTCCCCGAAGCGGCGTCCCCTGCCGTCCGGCGAGAAGGTGCGGGCGAGGGTTGGAAATCTCTTAGCGTCGATTGGCGACCAGGCGATTATCGGAGAGACGGCGAAACCATCGCGTGCATAATAAATGGCCGCCTCCAGAATCCGGGCCATACTCAAGCTGCCGAACCTATCGCGGAGTGCTTCCCAGCCGCTTACACAGCCGGGCACGCTCCAGGAGAGAGGGCTGTATGCCGGGATACGCTTCAATCCGAGCGCCCGGGCGTCACGCAGGCTCCAATCGTAAGGTGAGCGGCCGCTGGCGTTGAGACCGTACAGCTTCTTGTCCTTTTCGACCCAGGCGATGGCAAACAGGTCGCCGCCCGGCCCGCAGCTCATCGGCTCCACCACGCTCAACATTGCATTGGCACAAATCGCAGCGTCAATAGCATTGCCGCCCGCTTTGAGAATGTCGATACCGGCCATACTGGCCAGCGGCTGGCTGGAGCAGACAATTCCATTTTGACAGACCACGGTCGAACGGTTTTGATTTCTATTGCGCAGCATTTTGCGGTCGATAAACACGCTGTCACCTGCCGGATTAGTGCTGGCGCCCCGGGCAAAAGATGAATTCCAGCTCAGAAGAGCCGATGTACAGGCACCTCCGGCAAGTTTCAGAAATGAACGTCGTTTCATCGTTTTTTCCTCCTTGTATATATTTGGAACTTTACAGGTTTTCTGACTTGTGCAGCTGCTCGCACCTGCGGTAACGCGAGTGCAGGCGGTCGATTTTCAAATAACGCCGGTATTGTTGCAGCGGCGCTGTCGCGACATAGCTGACGAATTTGTTAACCTGATTTGTATTTACCCTCATCCCTGGCCTGCTTTGCCAGAGCGGCGGCGCCGATTATGCCGGCATCTTCTCCTAATGTAGCAAAACATATTTCGACCGGCTCTTTCTTCAAAGTCCAGATATATTCGTTGAAGAAATCCTTTATTCGGGCGAGCAGCGGTTCGCCGGCAGCAATCATTCCGCCGGCAAAGACTATCCGCTTCGGCTCTGTTATGTGCAGCATACTTATACAGGTAAGTGCAAGTGCTTTGGCTGTCCCATCGGTTATTTCCCTGGCCAGCTCATCGCCGGCGGCTAAGTGTTCGTAAACATCTTTGCTGGTTATTTTGCCTTTTTCGTCGAGCACTTTTTTTAAGCTGGATTCGTTTCCCGCTTCAACGGCTTCGGTCGCTCTTTTGGCCGTCGCATCGGCGGAGGCATACGCCTCCACGCAGCCTTTTTGTCCGCAGTTACATCTTCTGCCGTCCGGGTATATGATGATGTGGCCCAATTCTGCTGCATTTTCGTCGCATCCGTGCACCAGCTTGCCGTTGCTGATAACTCCACCGCCTATTCCCGTACCGAGCGTAAAAAAGACCATATCGCCGGCGCCTTTACCGGCCCCGACAACATATTCACCCCAGCAGGCCACATTTGCATCGTTATCAAAAACGACGGGTGCGCCGAGCTTTTCATTGAGCATCCGGCAGATTGGAACGTTTTTGAATTTTGGCATATTAGTGGACTTTATTATGACGCCCTCGCTGTATTTTGCCGGTCCCGGCGTTCCTATACCTACCGCGGTGATGTCCTGCAGCGAAAGGCCCGAATCATCGAGCAGTTTTTCGACTGTCTGGGCCATTTTGTCAATGACGACGTCCGGGCCCATATCCGCTTCGGTCGCCACTGCTGTTTTACAGATAAGCTTTAGCTCAGAGTCGAAGCAGCCAATCTTGATATTTGTGCCGCCCAAATCGATGCCGATAAAAATTTCATTCATTTTTCGTGCTCCGTGATTGCGTTTATGCGTTCACTCATTTACTCATCCACTCGTTTACTCATTTACTTTTCAATCCGGATAGCCGTCAGGGTGCTCGTTGTGCCATTGCCAGGCGGTGGCGACTATTTTTTCTAATTCGGGCAATTTGGTTTTCCAGCCGAGCTCATTTTTGGCCTTTGTGGCGTCGGATGTTAATACTGGTGCATCGCCCGGCCGACGGTCTGCGGCTACGACCTTAAAATCTTTACCCGAAACCTTTTTAACCGTTTCAATTACTTCTCTGACTGAATAGCCCTCGCTGTTGCCTAAGTTATATATCAACTCGCAGCTCTGGTCCAATTTGCCCAGTGCCAGCAGATGCGCCCTGCACAAATCGTCGATATGAATGTAGTCGCGAATGCAGGTTCCATCCGGCGTAGGATAATCGGTTCCGTAAATTGGGATTTGGGGGCGTTTTCCCATCGCCGCCTGGATGGTCAGCGGAATCAGGTGCGATTCAGGCCGATGGTCTTCACCGAGGGAGGCGTTATTCCCTGCACCGCAGGCATTGAAATATCTTAAAGATGCGTACCGCAGTTTTCCCGTTTGGCTTTGGTAGTAACACATTCTTTCAGCCGCCCACTTGGTTTCTCCGTAAGGGTTAATCGGCTTTTTCGGAGAATCTTCGGTAATCGGTACTCGCTCAGGTCTGCCATATACCGCGGCGGTGCTGCTAAAAACAAGTTTCTGAGCGCCGGCCGCTTCCATCGCGCTCAACAAGGTCTGCGTGCAGGATACATTGTTGTGATAGTACTTAAGCGGGTTCTGTACCGACTCGCCGACCTCGATGAGGGCGGCAAAGTGCATCACCGCCTCGATTTTGTATTTTTTGAGCGTCTTGACGAGCAATTCATAGTCGGCTAAATCGCCCTGAACAAGGTCGGCGTGCCCGACTGCCCGTCTATGGCCTGTGCTGAGGTTGTCAAAAACCACCGGCTCATACCCTTCGGCAGTCAGCATCGCCGTCATATTACTGCCGATATATCCTGCTCCGCCGCAAACCAGTATTCTCATATCTCGTTACTCGTATTTCGTTTTTTACCGCAAAGACCGCAGAGCACGCGGAGATTCTTAACTATTGTCATTCCTGCGAAGCTTGTCCCCGCGAAAGCGGGGAGCAGGAATCCGTTTCCTTTTTCTTTTATTCTATCTTTTCTCTGCGCTCTCGGCGGTTAATCTGTTTTTCAATCCGCTTCAAAATCTCTGTTGCGAGCCTGGTGTCGTTGCCCAAATCGACCCAGGCCATACCTTTTTTCTGCTGGGGGTGTAGTTCTAACCTCTGCATTGCTGAGCTGCTTTGCGAAAACATCTGGTATGCCCGTGCGCTGCTGCTGATTTGGTGCTCAGGCAGGGACAGTCTGCTTACCTTCACATTGCAGCCGATGTACAATTGCCCGCCTTGCCGGGTTATATCCAATTCTGCAACTCGTCGAATACTGTGCAGGTTTGCCTCGGCAGAGTTGAAGGCCCCGACGTTATCGCTGCGCCAGAATTCGAAGATTTGCGCACCCGGCAATGGCCTGGTTCTTATAAGCCCTCGCTCGGCATCGGCCTTGGCGATAGTAAAGTGCATTTTGCCGAGAACATCCTCGGCTGCCTGCATTGCCTCGGCCTTGCCCGTATCCGGCACGCAGATTTGCTCGACCGCTTTGAATTGCTGCTGTTCGGCACAACCCGCCAAAAAGCAAAGAGCCACACAGGCCAAAACTGAATTTCGAATTTTTTGTTTGCGTTCATTCATTTTGAATTTTCCTGACTTAATTTTTTGCTACGGAGTTTGGTTCCCGCGAAGAAATCAGAACGTATAATTTGTATTTTTTGTCTCTGTGCACCTCTGTGCTCTCTGTAGCTTCTTTTTTTATTTTGGCTGATTATATATGCAGTGAGCTTTTAGCTCAACCCCGTTAGAGACTTTTTTTGGCTGGGCCCGGTCTTATCAGGTCGCCCCTCTGCTCGGGTGGGTCTCTAACGGGGTCAAGAACGAATTGATTTTCAAATTAAGCAGCTCCCATCACCAATTTTTGTTGATTGGTGGGTGTCAGTGCACGAGCGGTTGAAACCACCTGGGCCTATCGGGTCTCTGGGGTGAATCAAGCAGCGCCCGCCAGGCCTCGTCAGTAAGTCTATCGCTCATAGGATGCTTGAACTCGTAGTACGAAAGTGCAGGGCCTGCCGAAAGGACAATCGAGCCGTCAGGAATGGGACACGCCACAATAATCAGGTCCACATATCCCACGCCTTCCTCGACGACCAGTTGTTCAATGCCGTGCGTGTGTACGTCGGCAACGAGCGTGGTCTTGACGCCTTTTTCCTCAACCCCGATGATGGCCCCTTCGAGCGTCTTGCCGAACCCCATAATATACTCGTAGTCGTCGTCTGACAGCGCTTGATTCATCAACTCTTTGTTGGCGATTTCAATCAATCGGGTGAGTATCTCCTCGAGGTTTACCAGCCGCTCGGTCGCCTGAGCCGACAGCGCATCAAGGTTGCTCAGGCCTTGCCGGGTCATTCGGGTAAGCGCCAGCAGCCGCCCATAGAATTCCGGTACGGGCTCGACGTAGCCGGACACAAAGGGAGGAAGACTGATTTCTCCGGGTGTGTAGCTCTGTTTTGCGTAGAGTATGGTGTCGTGGCGCAGCTCGGTCCACGATGCCAGGGCGGCGTTAAGCTCCTTCTTTTCCCAGGCCTGGGTTCGCATAAAGTTGGGATATCCTTCGCCGAAGCCCTCTATAAGCGCTCGTAGCGAATACAGCCAGCCCCAGTAGAGGTTCCGGTTCCAATCAGAAACGTCAAACGCATCGAACTCGGCCTTGAGCTCGTTGAAGCGGGGCCAATAGTCGATGTAGTCTGTGTCGCCCTGTTCGATGAGAATTGTCCTGGCGCGGTCCGAGCCTAAAATGGCCATAACGTCCAGTCCACATGGATAGCAGCGTGCCCAACGTATGCCCGTAAATCCGTAGGTGAAGGGTTTGGGGTTGGTATCACCTGTATAGTCCAGCACTTCGGGGAACACAAGATGTTGAAACATATACGAGTCCGGAATAAACCGCTGCCCCATGAACCGCATGCCCTTGGTCTTGTCCAGCACCTCGTCGAGCGACTCAGGCGTGATGGGTGGCGTCACGAACACATTGCCCGTGCCGCCGAAGATTTCCGGCGACCGCAGCAGAGCCAGCTCGACTTTCAGCGCGAAGAAGTTGTCTTCATCAAGCAGGTCGGTGGCTGCAAAGCTGCTGCCGAAGACCTTATTCAGCACGCCGAGATACTCATAGGGCGTAAGGTCGTCCGCCAACCCTACGTAGAAGGACGTAACGGCGTACAGCCGGTCCCAAACATCGCGCCCGCTCCGTTCACCCACCTGGACTGTCTCCAGGGACGTTGCCAGAAGTACCGCCTGCATAGTCTGGACTTTCGCATCGTACACGCTGATAAGGGCATCGCCCATCGGTCCCCAACTCTCGGCGCCTTTCAGGAGGAACGCCATCCGCCCGTACCACATTAACGTTCTGAAATACCGCTTCAACTCTTCGCTCCGGGTGTAATGGCCCCTCGGGATATATTGAGAGTAGTCTTCTTTGTAA
>DAOVNI010000266.1 GCA_030630315.1 Phycisphaerae bacterium
AGAGGCGTCTGCCTTGCTTCTGGCCTGGATTTCTAACGGGGTAAAATTTTACTCGACAAACAGACCCATTGCAAGATAAAATAAATTTTGTTATAATGTTGGTTTAAGCCCACAATTGAATATTGCGTGCAGTAATCTATTTTAGAATAAGAAAGGGAGAAAGAAATGAAATCTGAGCATCGGCACGAATTAAAAACTAATGAATTGGCCGAGTGGATAGGCAACCTCCCGCAATGGGCCCGGGAAAATCGTAAAATGATTATCTACGTTTCAGCAGTTGCTGTGCTGGTCATAGGCTCAGCCTCGTGGTACTGGTATAACAAGAACGTAGAATCGGTTCGAGAACAGCACAAGTTTACAAGCCTTATCACCCAGTTGTCACAGAGCAAAGTGCAAGTCGTTATGGCCCGGGCCAGGGGAGTAGATACTTCTATTATGCTCATCCAGCTTGCCGAGAATCTCCGAAGTGCTGCCCAGAGCACAAAAGACGACCAGGTAGCTGCTCTGGCACTAATTAAACACGCAGAAACCCTGCGGACGGCGTTGCATTACCGCCAAGGGACTGTGAGCCGGGCAGAACTGGAAGCTACGATAAACCGGGCAAGGACCGGATACCGCGAAGCGCTTGAGAAGGCCTCGCCCAATCCGTCGTTAATGGCGACAGCAAGATTTGGGCTGGGACTTTGCGAAGAAGAACTCGGCAACTTCGAGGAGGCGGAGCAAATATATCGCGAGCTCGCTATAAACACCGACTTCGAAGGCACCACAGCCATCGCCCAGGCAAAACAGCGTCTCAAAACAATGACCGATTATAAGCAAAAGGTGGTCTTTAAGGCATCGCCAAAACCAAAACCTCTCGAATTCCTACAACCCCCTATCGAATTAGGTCCGGCTGACACTAATCTCGCCGACACCGATTTCGTTGGCACCTTTCTCACTGATGTTAATCTTGCTGACATCTATCTCGATGATACCAATCTCGCTGACGCCAATCTCGTTGATATTAATCCTGGCGATACTAATCTCGGTGATGCAAATCAGGCCGGGCCGTAATTCCTGTGGTTCTTATGGAGCAAAACAGAAGCCAATCTCAGCCGCAACCAAAAGTCAAGGCTGAGAAACAGACTGTTTCTACACTCAGCGACAAGAGTACAAACCGCAGACACTCGACACTTCAAGTGGGAAACTCAATCAAAGAGCGCCGGCTTGATAAATACCTGCACAGCCGGTTCGCCAATTTCAGCCGCGTTATGATACAAAAGCAAATCGGCGCCGGTGCCGTCAAGGTAAACGGAAAAATAGTGAAATCCAGCTTTAAGCTAAGCCCGGGCGACAAAATTGATTTGACACTGCCCGAACTGCCAAGCAAAGAGATTCAGCCCGAAGACATCCCGCTGAATATTATTTACGAAGACTCTCATCTAATCATCATCAACAAACAAGCTGATATGATTGTTCACCCTGCCCGCGGCAACACCCGCGGCACTCTGGTAAACGCCCTTGTGTACTATTCTGACAAGCTATCGAGCGGTCTTGGCGAATTCCGGCCCGGTATCGTCCACCGGCTCGACAGGGACACCACCGGCGTTATGGTCATCACCAAAAACGACACAGCCCAGTGGAAAGTCGCCAAACAATTTGAACGCCGGCAGACTAAAAAAAGCTATCTGGCCATAGTCCACGGCACCCCCGAACTGACAAGCGACTGTATAAGTGCACCGCTGGGCGTTCACCCGAAAGTAAGAGAAAAATATGCCATTCGGCCGGAAATCGGTAAAGAAGCAATTACTTTTTATGAGGTTCTCGAAAGTTTTCGCGGCTTTTCTTTACTGAAGCTAACTCCCAAGACCGGCCGAACACATCAGATACGCGTTCACCTTTCATATATAAAGCACCCCATCGTCGCCGACGATATGTATGGCGGCAAGCTGGTCTATCCGTGGCAATTAGCTGATGCCGAGCCATCGCCGCAGGACCCGATTATAAGCCGCTGCGCACTGCACGCCTCAACGCTCGAATTCAAACATCCAACAACATCCGAAACGATAAAATTCGAAGCCCCCTTACCCGAAGATATGCAGAATCTGCTCGATATGCTCAGAAAATATCGAGGAGTCTGACAAATCCGGCTGACGCCCTACTCGTTGCTTAGCTGAAGCTGCCTATACAGTTGAGATACTTTACTCCTGTGGCAGTTTTTCGAGGTCCGGCAACGATTTCAATATGAATTCATAGATGCTGCGAGCTATTTCAATTGCCTCCTTCGCATCTTCGTCACTTGCATAGTGATGTGGGGCCGGATATCGAGAATCAACAGCGTATTCAGTTAACTTACCTGCGGTTTGTTTGAACTGCTCGAAGTCAGGATTTACCAGGCAACAAAGTTCAAGCAAATAATCTATCTCGTGGCTTCTCTTTGCGCGGATGTCGTGAAAAGTGAGAAAACCCTTCAAGGCTTTTTCAGCACACTGTTGTGAATGAAAGGCCGCCGCCCAGTAAATAGGATCGTCACCATCAAGGATGAACCGAGCAAGACGCAAATCGTCATCGGCAAGCATGAGCCACTGCCTTGTCATCTCAAGTTTAGGATCCATATACCAGCTTGCCCTCACAAAGAGCTTCGTTCATAACGGTGTTCTTTACGTCGCTATATCTTTTGAACTGTGACTCAGTGCAGACAATCAAATCTACCGGAGTCTTCAGGCCCCACAGACTTGCTCTGCCTTTCCGGGCGACGTCACGTGTGGATTTGTCAATTTCGGGAATCACAGCCAACAGGTCTATGTCGCTGTCCTGGTCAGCGTTGCCCGCAGCATGTGAGCCAAAAAGATAAATCCTCTCCGGGTGTATTGACTCGGCTAATCGCTTAGTAATTTCCTCGAGCAATTCTGTAGAAAGTTCTTTCATAAACATATACCCGCTATTGAATTTTACTGGATTTGCCGGTCCTATTCAA
>DAOVNI010000291.1 GCA_030630315.1 Phycisphaerae bacterium
GGGACGTCCCGCTCCTGGTTTAACTTGTTTACAAAATCGTATTTGTTAAACAATGGCTGCGATTTCACATCAACACCTGCTGGAATCGTAAGCGAGAACACTGAGCCCTTGCCCTCTTCACTGGTTAGAGAAAGTTCTCCATCGAGAAGATGCGCTAACTGTTTCGTGATGGGCAATCCCAGGCCCGTGCCGCTATATCTGCGAGTGCTGCTTCCGTCCACCTGCATAAACTCCTCAAATATCAATTCCTGCTTGTCAGCGGAGATGCCAATTCCCGTATCCTCGACGTCAAAACGGATATATGGTTCAGGGCGCCCTTTATCATTGACCTCTTGCAGAGAAAGATTTACGTACACGTGTCCTTCCTTAGTGAATTTAATAGCGTTGCTTATAAGATTCATTAAACATTGGCGCAAGCGAACAGGGTCGGTGTGTATTTGCGCAGGCAGCTCGGTGCATTGCAAAACTTCAAATGTCAGTCCTTTTTTCGTTGCCGCCGGTCGCATTAGTGATTCTGTGGCGGCAAGCAACTGCTCCAACGAACAGTCAGCAATCTCGATATCAAGTTTGCCGGCTTCTATCTTGGTGAAGTCCAGAATATCGCTAATGAGCTTCAGGAGGTTCTCGCTGCTTTCTCGAATGATATCGACATGATGTCTCTGTTCATCGGTTAACTCTCCTTCTGCCAGCACCTCGCTAAAACCTATAATGGCATTCATCGGCGTTCGTATTTCGTGGCTCATATTTGCGAGGAATTCGCTTTTGGCCTGGCCAGCTACGACCGCTTCCTGCGCCAGCAGACTGGCCCGCTTGATGGAGTCTTCAAGCTGCAGGTTGACTTGTTCGAGTTCTGCCCAGGCCTTTTCCGCCTGCTCCTTGGCGTACTTCAAGTCGTCTTCAGCGCGTTTGCGTGTGCTGAGATATCCAATGGTGGCTGCGAAGAGACGCAGCAGCTCACATTGCTGTTCGGTTATAGAGCCTTTGATGATTCGGTTGTCCATACTGATATGACCGATGACCTTTTCGCCATCCCAGATGCCGGCGAAGACCTGAGCAGTTTGCCCGACGACCCGCCCTTTGTGGTTGGTCAGCGGCAGCTCGCTTTCAAAAACAAAGGGCTCTTTGCCCAGCAAAACCCTTCCATCAGGGGTATCGGGGTTGAGTTTGGCTTTCTTGTCGCGTTCGTCGCAGATGTCTCCGTTTTCGTCCACGCCGAACGAACCGACTATGGTATCGGGTTCATCGGAGCGAAACCAGATGCCCAGGCGGTCAAACCCTAAGCGGCTTCGTCCGAGCTCGACGGCACGGCGACAGAGGTCGTCGAAGGAGTCGGTTGTGGCCAGCTCGTTGGTAACCTCAACCAAAGTGATAAGCTGTTCTCCAAAACGGCGCAGCGCCTCCTCCGTCTGCTTACGGTCGGTAACATCCAGACAATATTCAATTATCTGAGTAACATTTCCTTCATTATCAAAAACGGGGTAACCGTGAACTTCAATGCTTCGAGGGTCCCCATCTTTATCGTAATGGACGTGCTCTACCGTTACCGGTTCTCCAGTTTTTTTGACCTCTTCAATCGGACAGATGTGGTCGAGCCCATCACAAGGCTTATCCCGTTTATGGGAAATCATATAACAGGTTGCCCTTTCAGGCAGCTTTCCCGGCTGCGCAGCCGAATTGGCCATCTTAATTGTGTAATCATTAGCGTCAATAACATAGAAGGGATGTGTTAAGCATTCCAAAATGTTACTGAGGAACTCGTTTTGTTTGCGGAGCTCCGCCTCTTCCTCTTGCAGCTTCTTTTTTACCGCCCTGAAGATGTCCGTTTGAGTTACAATCCCAACCAATCGTCCGTTCTTCAGGATTGGCAGTCGCTCGATGTGCTTTTCCTCCATAATTTTGCCGGCCTCAAGGACGGCCAAATCGGAGGATATACTCTCCACCGGAGATGACATTATCTCCCCTACGCTTAGCTTATCAAAATCCTTATCCTCAGCCACAGCCCTTTTGAGGACATCCGTCTCGGTAAGGATACCTGCCAGACTGCCGTTATCTACAACAATGATGCAGGAAATGTTATTCTCGGACATCACCTTCGCGGCCACAACGACAGTTTCATCGGGGGAAATGGTAATCACATCCTTGGTCATCACGTCCCCTACTTCCAGCCAGGCCCGGAAGGAAGTTATCGAACAATCAGAATAGACATTCCTTATCCTGGTTTTGACTAAATTGCTGAACCGCTCTTTATTCTCCATCAGCTTTTCCTTCGCCCCCATTTTTTTGAACGGTGACTTATCCGTTCCTGCAGGCGACAATTTCCCTGGCCGGCACACTCAATATTGTATGTCTTCTCTGACAATCACCTGGTGCCAATAGTCATAGCCGCCCCCATTTGCTTGAAGACAGAATCACATTAAAGTATCGGTTAAAGTGAGCCGGTACTTTCTTAGATAAAGCCGACAATCGCGAATCCTTCCGGTCGTAGTGATTATACAGCGTTTCTTCAGACCTTATCGGTCGTGATTTTAACAGGTTTGAATTTTTTACAGCAAAAGCCCCCTCCTTATAAGACAAAGAATTTGGTTGTAGTGGCGGGCTGAACACAACCCCCGCCAACCCCCAGGCCCAATACTCAAAAACCCGTGCAATTCGCAAAATCCGTTGCTCGCTTAACAATCTATGCGAAATGGCCGATAAC
>DAOVNI010000276.1 GCA_030630315.1 Phycisphaerae bacterium
GTTCTTCCATCTGCTCTAAAGTCTGTACATTTTGGTCTTTAGCCACTTCAGTATCGGGTTGTGTATTTGGCTGTGGCGCCGGCTGAAATGGTTCGACAGGCTTACCATCCCGAGCGAAGTCGAGGGATTGAGTGTGTATGAATTCAGCTACCTTCTTGTAATCTTCAGCGCCGTGACAACTTTGCTCATATTCGAAAATTGTTTTGCCGTAGCTTGGCGCTTCAGCGAGCTTGATGTTTCTTCGGATATAAACCGGCAGAATCCGGGCTTGCGCCCAGGCGCAGTTGGTTCCGCGTGCATTGTCGAGGAATTGCTCGATATCGGCCTTGACTTCCTTCGGAAGTGAGGCCCTGGTGTCAAACATACACAGCAAAATGCCATTAACTTTCAGGTCCGGGTTGATTCTTTTGTTGACAAGCTCGATGGTTTGCAGGAGTTTTCCGAATCCCTGCAGGGCCAGGAAATGTGGCTGAAGCGGGATTAAGACCTCTCCGGCGGCAGCAAGGGCATTTAAGGTCAGTAATCCGAGCGAAGGGGGGCAGTCGATAAAAGAATAATCGAATTTGTCTTCGACCGTATGAATGGCCTCTCGCAGAATAGTTTCCCTGCCGACCACACTTACCAGTTCGCTTTCGGCACCAACCAGGTTGATATTCGCGGGCAGCAGCCAGAGATTTGGGCGTACGAGCAGAATTTCTTCTTGAAATCCGGCTGATTGCATCAGGACCTCATATGAGCCGGACTCGACGGTTTGCGGTTCGAGGCCGAGGTGTATCGTCAGATGCGCTTGAGGGTCCAGGTCAATAACGACCACCTTCGAGCCGGCGGCGGCAAGAGCTGCTGCAATATTGACCACAGTTGTGGTTTTTCCCACTCCCCCCTTCTGGTTTAATACTGCGATTGTTCTCATAAGAAACTAAAAACTTAAAGTTAAAAACTAAAAGCCATAGCGTAAAATTTAAAAGTTTTAAGTTTTGGTTTTACATTTTTCGTTTTACGCTTTTAGCTTTTTCAGGATGGCATCAAGCACGCCATTAACAAATGCGGGTGACTTATCAGTGCTGAACTTTTTGGCAAGCTCGATGGCCTCATTTATCACAACTCTTGGCGGAATATCGGGACAGAATTTCAACTGATAAACCGCCAATCTCAAGATGCTTTTGTCAACAGGTGAGAGCCGGTGAAATTGCCACTTTATTGTTGAAGCGGCAATCAGCTTGTCGCACTGTGCCAAATTCTTCCACGTTCCCTTCGTCCAATCAAAGGCGAGCTTGCGGACAAAATCGTCGGAGTCTGCTTCTATAAAGAACTCACCTAAAAGCTCGAGCAAATCCGGGCCCTGCACATCAAGTTGATATAATCCCTGTATTGTCAGTTCTCTGGCTCTTGTTCTTCTATCCACCTGCATTTCGTATTTCGTTGTTCCAGGTGTGGTACGGGCTTCCAGGTGTGGCACGGGCTTCCAGGTGTGGCACGGGCTTCCAGCCCGTGAATCACGGCCAAGATGGCCGTGCCACAAAATACAAACTTAAATCTGTTCCAACACGCTGACTGTTTCCATAGCCGTCATTGCTGCGTCGGCACCGGCGTTGCCCATTTTCGTCCCGGCCCTTTCGACCGCATGTTCGAGCGTCTCGCAGGTGAGTACACCAAATATGGCCGGTACGGCTGAATCGTAATTGATTTGTCCGATACCGCGGACTACCTGCTGACAGACAGAATCGTAATGACCGGTCTGACCCCGTATGACCGCGCCGAGGCAAATGACCGCGACGTATTTGCCACTCTGTGCGAGCTTTTTGGAAGCTTGCGTAATCTCGCAGGCACCCGGCACCCAAACTACGGATATCTGTTCATCAGCAGCGCCGTGACGCCGGAGACAATCTATCGCACCGGCAAGGAGCTTAGCGGTTATGAATTCGTTGAACCTGCTGACTACAATAGCGTAAGTGCCTTTGCCGGCTGTTAGCCGGCCTTTTATTTCTTTAATCATAGTTTCACTTCTCCAAACAATATTCGGTACTGAGACGGTACGAACTTATATTAGTTTACGCTTCGCCTGGCAGCCCTACATTATAAGACTATCGGGGGCTGTTTTCCAGAAAAACAGCCCGGCACCAAGAGAGCTTCGGCTCACGCCGTTTTGGTGCTGGGGGCTAACCTATGCAATTGTAAGAGCTTATAACCCGGATTACCAGCAAAATTTTACTGCAGACAAAAAGGTTTTACACCGGCAAAAAACCGCTAACTCGACGGTACTTTATAGGCGATAACGCCGTTGGAGAATCGATTGGGCTCCCACTTTGCGCCATATTGCAAAATGGGCCCCTGCTTGTTGAGGAAAAAAGGGACGTGTTATATGCTCTTCGAAGATATGGCATTTGGCTCCTATGACAAAGCCGAGCGTAAAGCCCGCAAGGCATTTGAGCTTTACGAAAACGGCAAAATATCACAAGCCCTTCTGGAGCTGGAAGATGCTCTTGAGATAAACCCTTCCAACAGCTCATGGCATTTTAACAAGGCGCTTGCGCTGGATGCTATTGACCAGTTTGATGATGCAATAAGCGAATACGAAACTGCGCTTCAGCTAAATCCCAGCGATTTGGAGATATTAAATTCGCTGGCGGTTGATTATACCCGGACAGGTCAATACGACCTGGCCATCGACACCTTTGAGCACATCCAGAAACTTGACCCCAGGTTTGAGCCCTGTTACTGCAATCGGATAATTACTTATGCCGAGATGGGCCAGCACGATTTGGCCGAGCAGATGTTTTACCTTGCACAGCAGATAAATCCGGACTGTGCGTTGTGCTACTATAATATCGGTAA
>DAOVNI010000172.1 GCA_030630315.1 Phycisphaerae bacterium
CGCCTTTCCTTTGGCTTCGCATAGTTCGTTACCTCCCTACACGCAAAGTTCCGTTCTGGCCTGCTGGTTAAGCTTTGACCAGGCTGGATTGTCCAGCTTGCTCACATCAGCTTCACTTGGCGCACTCATTTAGTTTCTCCGACTTGTGTTTTATCTTCCGCAGTTAGAGGAAAGCTTTTTTGTACTGTTGAAATCTTATTGTTAACCTGCACAGCGGGTTTATTCTCCTGAGGAACCTTCTGTGCTTTGGGATGCTTTTCTAAAAACTGCTTCAACTCTCCCTCAGCTCCATCAGGTTTTTCAACTTCAACCTGCGCATAGGGGTTAGTTTCAATTCTTTTAGTGAGATTCATCTCTCTATCATGTACTGTGGTTCCGGGCTCAAATTTAATTCTGAAATCTTCTTTGGTAAAATTGTTGTTTATCTTTAATTTGTTGACTTTTGTCTTCCTGATTACTAAATTCGAGCCTTGTTTGAACGTGCGTTTTGTCTGCAAGGGCATCCAGATGCCTTCTGCTACTTCCACAAAGTTGGAGTTCCTGCATTTGAATGTGAGATCCCCCGTTGCCTCGCTCCCTAAGACAGCGAAGTTCCGCATTGGGTCGAGGTAGATCTTAGAATAATTCGGACGATTCAAGACGACGGCTTTGCGGCCCTCAAAAAGCTCTTCTGTTACCTCAATGTTTTTGGCCTCCTCCAGGGCACCAATGAGGTTGCATTCATGGCCAATGTTACCCTTTTTGCGGGGCATTCTGTACACACAGGACAGATAGTGAATAACCCAAGTATGTCTTATTGCGGCATGTTCGGGCAATGAGTTTTTGACTATTCCATAGTCAGGTCTGTCATAATAATACTCTCGCGTTCCGTCAGCGGAGAGCTCCCAGTCGTTGGACACATTGTTGCTGTCTTTCGGAATGAAGACTTGTTTTCTAGTTCGGAACAAATTCCCTTTTGACATGTACATGATGTTCTCACGTTTAGATGCTACGACTGAGCCACGTTTGTCTTTCAGAGTTTCATCAAAGTTAAAATCAATATAGATGTCGTGTAATTTTCTTTCTTGGTCCCGCCATATTTTGAGTATGTCTTCCGTTGTGAAAGAAGATGTGAGTCTCGCAGCTTCGGCGATGTTTTCTTCACCCTCAACCTGGACAGTGGGCTTTTTCTCAGAAGGAATCTTCTCTGCTTCAGGATGCTTTTCCAAAAACTGCTTCAGCTCTACCTCAGCTCCATCAGGTGTCTCCATATCTATATCATGTACCCACCAGTTGTCGCGCCCATCCAGAGGTACTCTGTCCAGAAAAAATACCAGCGGACCTATCCTGTCGTGGTCACTAAGGATGACCGAACTTACCGCTATCGCCGAGAAATCGTCTGCAACAACAGCCATTATCCACAGGTTCTGACCTTTTGCTATTTCAGTAATGTCCGCTATCTGGTTAGCCGGCAACCTGTCCGGATGAGCATACTTCCCGGCCTTTTCGAGATCACCTGCCATCGCCGAGGCAACGAACTTCTCGATTGCCTCACGAGCACCACGCTTAACTTTGTCGGCCTTTGCAGCCTCTTTGACATCGGATAGCCCCCTTAGTTCCATAGCCAAATATTTCTGTAGCTTTTCCTGATACTTGAGCTGTTTATCTACTGCCCATTTAAAAACTCTGTCCGGCAAAGCCGACTTGTCGTTAAAGCTGCACCGCTCGATATCCAATGCATAATTTTGATGACTATATACTCTCCCATCAGTTATCGCAAAAGACTTGAAATCAACCTCAACAGGGAACCATCCGCCGGGTATTACCTCCAACATCTTGACCGTATGTTTCAGACGCGGGCTGCCGTCCGGATTGTACCATTCTTCATTCACCAGTCCGTAACCTTTCGATGGGTCGTAGTCCCTGATGCTATAGGCTCCGTAGTCCCGGGCCTTTTCATTCATGTTCCTTGTTATGGCCCTTATGAGCTTAACGCCATTGTTATCGACCACAGACCAGTCTTTACTGATGCTTTCCTGCTTGCTGTCTTGCCGAATCAGCCAGTCTTGTGACCCAAGTCCTCTCCAGCGTGTAATACGAGGCCCAAGCCAATTGCCAGAACGAAAATCTGGTTTCCTTGACAGAACACCACCGTCATAGCTGTTACCGCCTTGCTGTTTTTCAACCCTAAAGTTGCCCTCTGGATCCTTGTAGACCTGGTCCCGCACATATTTGGTCGCCATCTTCTTGCCATCCCACCAAAGCTCATATTGGCCTGCCAGTTCTGTGGCCGGGCGGCCGCTATCTGCAAAACGAGTAGTGATTTGCTTACTGCTCCACGCCAGGTATCCGCACTTAAATTTGTCCCTGTTGGCGCGGATCCCTTCAACCACAACGCTTTCAAAATCCATGAGTTTCTCGTCTGACTGATTTGTCAGAGCCAGGGTTGTTAAGATAGCAATCGCTGCTAAGAAAAGAACCGCGATAACACCTGCCAACCAGAATGGGCAGTTTCGTTGGGTAGGTCTCAGACCCAGAATATGGCGTACTCGGCCCAATGTTGGTTTGTTGTTCTGGCCTAATCCTGTTGCGAGGATAGGCGGCTTTGCCATAAATCTGGATCGGCCAACGCTTTCTAAAGTTGTGGCATAGGTAATGCGCTCACCCGTAGCCTTTACAGCCAGTTCATCACAACATAGTTCGCGTTCGCTCCGCAAACAATTTGACAGCCACCAAACGGCTGGATGATAAAACAGCAGCGTCTCAGTTACGCGCTGGGCCAGATTGACCCACAGATCAAGCCTGCGAATATGGGCTAATTCATGGGCTATCACCGCTTCGAGCATTTCCGGCTGCATCTGCGTTACCATCGCGGCAGGCAGCAGAACCATCGGCCGTAAGTAGCCTACAGCCATCGCCTGCAAAACGGCTGGCGATATGAATACACACGAAAAGTTCCGCATGCCCAGTCCATCACTTAGCGAAGCAATACGCTGGGCTAATCTTTCCGGCAATGGTTCTAAATGATGACGCCAGCGATATACGCCGACAAACCCCATAACCAATCGCACACTCAGCACAATAACCCCAACCATCCATATCACCAATACCCAGGGCATCGATACATTCAGCCAGTCAGATATTCTCTGGCCCAACGGAATCGAATCTGCCAATGTCGGCATGGCAGGGCTGGAAGTCGCCGCTTCCGCCAAAATATCACCTGCAGATAAAGCAGTGTAGGAGGAAGTTTCAATGACCTCAGTGGATTCTGCGCCTGTCACAAGTTCGGTGTTTGGACTTATGGGAATATCAATAGCTGTGAAAGTTACTACAGGACAAACTATCATGGCTATAAAAGCCAGAAGATAAGCGGCATAGCGAGCATTACCATGCTTTAGCCTGAACACTCTAACAAACGCACCAGCCAGAACAGCTACAGCCAGACCTTGCCAGAGAAAGTGTACTAATGTCAGGCCAAGCCGTTGCCAGAGGGGCTGTGAAAGGAATTCAACTATTGACATTACACCCCCCCCTTCTTTCGAGTAAATCTGGTAATGGTTTTGTGGATTTCGTCCAGTTCTTCGCTGTTGGGCTCGGCCTGCTCAAGCAGATGTGCTACCAGGGCATTTGCAGAGCCGTCAAAGGCTCGATTTAATAAGTCACTGAGCATACTGGACTGAGTTTTGTCCCGTGAGACTTTCGCTGAATAGATAAACGCTCGGCCTTTAGGCTCCTGATTAAGCAAGCCTTTTTCAGCCATAACATTCATCAGGCTCATGACAGATGTATAAGCCCTGGGCCGTTTAGGCTTAAGCAAATTCATAACTTCTCTAACTGTACTTGGCCCATGTTCCCAGATAATCTGCAGAACTTCTAACTCCGCAGGGGTTGGGTTTTTGTGACGTGGTCTTGCCATTGAACTACTCTCCTATTGAACTTTTCGAAAAACATTTCCTTTGTCAATTTACCAATTTGAACATAAACTACTGCATAACCCGTAGTTTGTCAACGGCAAAAACCGTAGAAAATAAAAAAAAATGAGTTTTTTTTATCGATGCCCATTTTTGACTCAAAATCGGTGCTATGGACAGTGGGCCTGTTGAAAAAACCCGCAATTCATTGTGATTCTTTTGATTGATTACCCGGCCGTTTCCCTTAAAAAGTCTTTTTCCCTTTTTACCTTTGACTTTCCCCTCCTTTTACGCTATTTTATCTAACTAAATACGGAAACACCAAGGGGCGCAATACTTCAGACGGACCGCAAATTAGTGCTGGTTGCTTGCCCCGCACGAAATAGGCTTCTGCTGCAATTTGGTGCGGGGTCATCCTGAGCGACGCGCAGCGGAGTCGAAGGATCTAATAATTAAAACGCCGGCTTTCTCGGCCTCATCCGGCCATATACCAAACACTATATACTAACGGCTAATTTCCCCCGCCGGTGCAGGCACAGGCTTGCAGTGGAGGATTTCAACCCGGGCAAAATAA
>DAOVNI010000223.1 GCA_030630315.1 Phycisphaerae bacterium
CCGAGTTTGACCTCTGGTGCAGCTACTGAAGGTACAGCCGGTTTTAATGCGGCGGCTTTTCTGACATCCTCCTCGGTAATTCTGCCGCCGGGGCCTGTGCCGGTAACTGCCGCCAGACTCACGCCAAGCTCCTCGGCCAATTTCTTCGAACGCGGCGAGGCCTTTATTTTTCCTGCCGGCTTAGTCGGCTCCCGCTCCGGCTTGGCCGGTTCAGCAGCAGCGACTGCCGCCGCAGCTTCAGCAGCGGCTGGCGCTTCACCGGCCGGGGTGGTAGTTGTGCTCTTCAATGAATCGATAAAACTTTGCGGTATCTCTTCGTCCTTTTCGCCGAGAACCATAAGCACATCACCGACCGGCAGCGTTTGCTCCACTTCAGCAAGGATATGCTTTACAAAGCCGTCAGCCGGCGATTCCATCTCGAGCGTTGCCTTGTCGGTCTCTATCTCGAAAATCACATCGCCTTTTTTGACCTCATCGCCAACCTTAACCATACAGCTAACGATAGTTCCTTCTTCCATCGTCTGGCCAAGCTGCGGCAATCTTATTTCTTTTGCCATTTATAGAATCCTCCTGTTGTATTTAACGTTTTGCGGACATACGAAGTCCCGAGCGGATTGAGGGATTTTGGCGTAGCCAAAGGCGGAGCCGTATGTCTACTGTTAAGTGAGTGCGATAGCACCGATCAATCCGAAGGATTGCGAGAGTTCCGAACCCTGCTTTTTTCATACCTTACCTTCCTATCTGATTAAATGCTTGTAGCAATAGACCAATTTTCTTTAGTATAGATTCAATGTTACCTATTAATGAATATTTTTCTTTCTGCTTTTGAAGAACACAAAACGGTGCCGTTGATAAGAATCTTAGAGCATTCTCTATTTCATCAGTTTTATAGATCTGCCCTTGCCCCACCAACGCAACCTGCATAGTAGTGCTAGGAAACGAGGTTATCCCGCTTTTTTCAAAGTTTTTTAATGTTGATAAGACCTTAGCTACAATCTCTATTAACTTTTCTTGGTCACCAGTAGTGGGTGTTGGGACGTCTCTTGGAGTAATGATAGGTTTATCCGACTCAAATAGTATGTCAACGATTCGTTCTGGTTCATACGGATAGAAAGCATGATTTTGTAATAACTTGCATATCGTTTCGGTTTCGATAAGAACAATATCTTTTCTTTTGGCAGTTTCTCTGATATAACCCTCAGAAAATCCAGGTGCAATCACTCCAATATGTATAGCGTTATATTTTTCTTTATACCTCTCCATTGCATCAAAATTAATGTATCGTTCACTTATCACTCCTTCTTTTGTCGTTTTGGAATCAAGAATTATATTGAATTTCTCGTTGATAAAAATATCGGGCTCGTCTCTGCCACCAATATGTCTGGCAGAAAATTCTAAGGTATTGAAGGCTTCAACCAACGCTTTTTCAAAAAGAGTGGGGTCTTTACTGTTTCGTTGTAATTCTCTCAATTTTGTAACTATAGGTAAATCAGGCCCTTGAGTTTTTCGCTTAAATCCAACACCTTTTTTTCTTACAACTACAGTGCCATCACGGGATTTCGAGATTACAAGAATGTCTTTTCTGTCTAGTTCTGCCTTCATTTTCCTCGGAGGGATAGATACTCTGTGTCTTTCCAAATCCACTTTGCGATTTGGTAGTTTTTCACCAAGAAAGTCTATAGTAAATTTACCATCGGGAAAAATTTGTCTATACTTCTCGTCATCTCGTCCTCTCCATTGAATTAACCCATATCGTATTTGGGTTTTATCGTCTATACTATGCTCTATTTCCATATTTTTCACCTCTTTACGGGGTTCCGAATTTCACTTAACTGCTTTTAATCGAACATTGATTTTACGGAAGCTACTATTTTATCTACGCTTGGTATACTTGCCGTCTCTAACGGCTCACTCATCGGCGGCGGCACATCGGCTGCCGCCAGATTTACCGGCGCTGCGTCCAGATAATCGAAGCCGCGGCTGCCGTTGTCAAACTCGTATTCCATAAACTGCCCGGTTATCTCTCTGCCGGCGCCGCAGGTGCAGAAGCCCTCGCTGACCGTAACCAGTCGCCCGGTCTTGCGAACAGATTCGGCTATTGTTTTTATATCCAGCGGCTTTAGCGTTCGCACGTCGATTACCTCGGCGTCGATACCGTGCTGCTCAGCCAGCACTTTGGCCGCCTCCAGCGACCGCATCGCCATCCTGCTGTAGCTGACGATGGTCGCATCTTTGCCGGGCCTTTTGATGTCCGCCACACCTAACGGAATAATATAATCTCCTTCCGGCACCGCACCGAGCTGCCCGTAGGTCGCCTTGTGCTCGATAAAGACCACCGGATTGTCGCTGCGGATAGCGGCCTTGAGCAGCCCCTTTGCGTCGTAAGGCGTCGAAGGCATTACCACATACAGACCCGGCGGATGCATAAGCCAGGCCTCAAGCGACTCTGAATGGTGAGCAGCGATACATCTGCCGACACCACCTTCCGTTCGCAGCACCATTGGCACCTTCGCCTTGCCGCCGAACATATAGCGATTGTAGGCCCCGACGTGAACGAGCTGGTCCATCGCTATCGTAACAAAATCGACATACATAATCTCCGCCACCGGCCGCATCCCCCGAAGGGCCGCACCCACCGCGGCGCCTGCAACGGCCGCCTCGGATATCGCGGTATCGATGACTCTGTCCGTGCCGAATTCGGCTGATAGCCCTCGGGTTGCCTGATACGCCCCGCCGTAGAGTCCGACATCTTCGCCCATTACGATAACCTTTTCATCTCTTCTGAGCTCTTCCGCCTGGGCGGCGGAGACGGTCTGGCCAATTGTCATAACATCCATACTGAACTGAGATTTGATTTGTGCCCTGGCTTGTTCGGCGGCCTCTTTCTTCGTTTTGCCGGTTATTGATGCAAGAACAGACTCAAAGGCAGCGGTCGCTTCCATTACCTTTGTGCTAACTGCCCTCTCGGACTCGATAAGCGAAGCCTCGTAACTCTCCTCCACATACACATCTTTGGCCAAATCGGCGGTGTTCGGCCAGGCACTGTCCAGACCGAACTTCGTGGCTGCTTCGATTGTCGCAAAGGCCTTGTCCTTTATCTCATCCAATTGCTCCTGTGTGCAGAGCGACTCGGCGAGCAGCTTTCCGCTCAGGATGATTATGGGGTCACGTTCGTGCCAGGCCTTTTCCTCTGCCTTGGTGCGGTAGGCACGCGGGTCGCTTCGGCTGTGCCCATACCACCGATAGGTCTTGGCCTCGATAATAGTCATCTGCATATCTTCTCTGGCCCTTTTTACCGCTGAGCGCACCGCAAGAAAGACCGCAACAACGTCCTGGCCGTCCACAATCATAGCCGGCACATTATAAGCAGCCGCTCTTTGCGCAATGTCCTCAATATTACTTGCCCTCCTCGTGCCTTCGACCTCACTGCCGGAGAATGGCACGCTCATCCCGTAAAGGTTATTTTCTATTATTGCCACTAAAGGCACTTTCAAGGTTGACGCCATATTCATCGATTCGTGAAAACTGCCGCAATTGGTGGAGCCGTCCCCGAAAAATGAAAGCACTACTCTGCCGCTTTTTTTGTATTTTTCAGCTAAAGCCGCACCGACTGCCGGTGCCTGATTGCCGCCGACGATACCTGTTGAGCCGAGGTTGTTTTGTTTATCTACTTCGGCAATGTGCATCGAGCCGCCTCTACCCTTGCAG
>DAOVNI010000003.1 GCA_030630315.1 Phycisphaerae bacterium
ACGCGAAATCATCAAGGCGCTAAAGAATGGCACAGCCGTTACAAAGGCCACGATTAAAAGCGTCAGCACCATAGCTGAAGGATTAATCGCAGGTTCGAGGAATATGCTCACTGTCGCATTAGCAACTGCTACTGCAGGTATTATTGTTGGCATCGTTTTCATGGGGCCAAGTGGAATGGTTGTTGAGATTGTAACAAGACTTTCTTTCGGTTATATATTCCCTGTGTTATTAATAACGGCAATTGCAAGTCTGATACTTGGAATGGGCCTGCCAACAACGGCAACATATATTGTTATGGCAACAATCACAGTCCCTGTAATCAGAGAACTAAGTCCTATGAACAGCGTCGGTATTATCCTTATCCCTCCAATAGCTGCTCACTTATTCTGTTTCTATTTTGGTATTCTTGCCGATGATACCCCACCCGTAGGACTCGCCGCCTATGCTGCCGCGGCTATTGCAAAATCCGACCCCATATCAACGGGGATACAGGGATTCATATATGATTTGAGGACCGCCGTTATTCCGTTTATGTTTGTCTTTAATGCCGAGCTTATTCTCCACGGAATCAATAATTGGCCCCAGGCACTGCTCATCTTTACAATGGCGATATTCGGCGCATTTGCCTTCACGAATGCAGTCCAGGGATGGTTTATAATAAAGAACAAATGGTATGAAGTCCCCCTGTTTCTTATTGCGTCGCTTATATTATTTTGTCCCGCTGTCGTAACAAAGATTTTCAATTTGGATTATAATCTTCGATACTATATGTACTTTGTTGGAATGGCCGTCTATGGCCTATCTTATCTTGTCCAGAAGTTAAGACTTAAAAGGGCATTTTGAGCCATCGCTGGCTCGGCAACGCAAGGTATTTTATATTTAGCCGTATGATTGTAGGTCTGTTTCATTTCTTCCATAATTCTATTGTTGGCTTAGACTTCGTACACTAAAGTCTCAAGCTTTTGAAAGTTTGGCTCAATAAACTTTTTACCATCTTCTTTAAAAATACGGATTAAACCTAACGTCTTCTCCATTTTCTTAAAATCCCTGTATCTCGTGCTCAACTCACGCTGAGCATATAATGTCATTATTTCAGGAGAAGACATAAATTTATCAAAAGGCATTTTGCCAGAGCTTATTGATAACATCAAGACACCGAAAATCCTCGGACGAATCTTTTTGTTACGAAGTAGCCAGCTCACATAATCCTTTAACATAAGTTGTTTAACTTTTTTCAACACCAAATCCTTAATTCTCTGAACTTCAAGGAGATAGCCCTTTGTGCCCCATATCAGAAATTCCCAGGGGTCACACGTGGACCTTATGTTTCCTAAATGAATGAGGTATTTGTCTCTGTTAGCACTCCAAAAATTAGCCAGAGACCAAAAGCAGTAAGTGTTTATCTTATTTACATATAAGACAAGTGCCTCCACAGCTCTTGCTGTTCTACCATTACCATCCCCAAAAGGATGGATTTCCGTTAAATAGTAATGGGCCATCATTGCTTTTACAATAATATTGCTGCTTAAAAACTCAGAACTTTTTTTGTTTAACCAATTTATGAATTTTGCCATTATCGCTTCAATGTCGACCTTGCTTTTGCAAAAGCTATATTTCTGCGGCTCACCAAATCTGGCTTTGAGGTCTCTATATTGGCCGGGTACGTTCGGCGACACATACTCAACATTCTCTGTAAGATATTGATGAATTTGCTTAATATGTTCTTCGCTATAAACGAATTCATCTTCGTGATTATCCACAACGTCAATAATATATTTATATGCCTTTCTCGAATTTTGTGCCTCTTGCTCCTTATCTTTAAGTTTCTTTTGAAGGCCTGCTTTTCGAAAAGATTCTTCAATTTCTTCCTCTCTCAGTATTGTACCCTCAATTGCCAGAGTTCCTCCAACAACTAAAGTAAGCTCGCGCCTGATAATTTCTTGAGTTGACCGAGGATAAGATGGACACTCTTTTATGAATCGGTCAGCAATTTGAATCTCCCGAAAAGTATTAATAAAATCGAAAATCTGCTCTTGTTTCTTATCTTCAAAAAGCCTCTTTTCAAGGTCTTCTTCCAAATCAAACTTACTTAATTTTTCAAGGTCAAGTGCCATTTTAGGGTTCCTTAATAGACCGATAATTTTTGTTGTTGTTTATATTATAATATATATCGGCAGATATGGCAAAGAAAATGCAAAGATATTTGCAATAATTTATTCATATTTAACTGTCTTATTATAAAGGTGTTACAGCATTTTCCTCTTTTTTATGACAAAATAAATGAGAAGAAAAATGACAGAAATATTGGCATTTATTTTGGAAGAAACAGCTTCGTTTATTTTATTTAGCCTATTCGGCAACAAATTGTCTTGGGCTATAAGGACCAAAAATTAAGGTTTTTTTCATTTTCCTCAAATTAGGACAATAACCAAATTTATTTGTGGGTTATTTAGCTAACACGATGTAGGATGAAACATAGTTTCTTCCTTATAGAAAAACAGAAAACATTAAAATTTAGAGGATGAATCTCCCGTGAAAAAAGACCATATTGCAAGAAGACAGTTTCTCCAGACCGCCGGGATTGAAGCCGCCTCGATTTTTCTGGGCACGCGATTAGCGGGCTGTGCACCCACCCCCCGCATCCCCACAGAACACGCCGCCCGCAGGCCTAATCTTGTCTATATCTTCGCCGACCAATGGCGCGCCCAGGCCGCCGGCTACGCAGGAGACCCGAACGCGAAGACGCCGAATCTTGACAAACTTGCGAAGGAAAGCATCAACTTAACTAACGCCGTATCCGGCTGTCCGGTGTGCTCCCCTTATCGTGCCAGCTTGATGACCGGCCGATACCCCCTTACTCACGGCGTCTTTCTAAACGATGTGCTATTAAGTACCGATGCCGTCTCCATCGCCCACGCTTATAACAGGGCGGGCTATCAAACAGCATACATCGGCAAATGGCATTTGGATGGAAATCGCAGAAGCGCCTTTATTCCCGAAGACAGACGCCAGGGCTTTAAATTTTGGAAGGTGTTGGACTGTACACATAACTACAATAACTCTTTCTATTACGCTGATAAAAATGTAAAGCTCAAGTGGAACGGCTATGACGCAATCGCTCAAACCCGCGAAGCCCGCCGGTACATTCGCGGGCACGCCGACAGCAAGCCCTTTGCCCTTTTTCTCTCGTGGGGGCCGCCGCATTCTCCCTATCACACCGCACCCCAAAAATATAAGGATTTATTTAACGCGGAGGAATTAAAATTACGACCCAACGTCCCTGAGCATCTTGAAGCCAAAGCGAGACAAACCCTTGCCGGCTACTACGCCCACATTGCTGCCCTCGATGACTGCATTGGAGAAATCCTTCAAACCCTTAAAGAATCCGGCCTGCAAAATGACACCATTTTTGTCTTTACCTCTGACCATGGGGACATGCTTTATTCTCAGGGCGAGCAAAAAAAGCAGAGGCCCTGGGAGGAGTCAATTCTGGTTCCGTTCCTGCTGCGCTACCCGGCAGCCCTCGGCACGAAAGGCAGAACAATCGATATGCCGATTAACACGCCTGATATTATGCCCACATTGCTGGGGCTGAGCGGCATACAGATACCTGATACGGTGGAAGGGACCGATTTCTCCGGCGTTTTGAAAGGGACGCAGAGACCGAAGAATGACGCCGTACTGATTAGCTGCCCATCGCCCTTTGGCCAGTGGGCAAGAAAACGAGGCGGCAGGGAATATCGCGGCCTGCGCACCCGGCGTTATACCTATGTGCGAGACCTGAACGGGCCCTGGCTGCTTTATGATAACAAGCGAGACCCCTATCAGCTCAATAACCTTTGCAATAACGCTGTGCACGCCGAATTGCAGAAAAAAATGGACAGTATTTTATCGCAAAAGCTAAAGCAGACCAAGGACGAGTTCCTGCCGGGCCGACAGTACATCAAGAAGTGGGGCCATATCGTCAATGAGACCGGAACTGTACCGTACACTAATTGACCGGAAACCTATTTTGCAAATATTCGCAAAATGGGATGGAATTCCGCCGCCGATTCGGATATTATGATGATTCAAACCCTGGCTACGTAGCCCGGCAGTGGCCATTTGGTCAATTTCAGTTAACAGGGACCCCAACGAAGGAGGTAGTTATGAAAGAAAAATCAATTGTCCTTGGGACTCCTTACGGAGTGATAAGAATTACTGTTTGTCTGCTTCTGGTGGCACTGTTTGCGTGTGTAACCGGCTATGCTGCAAAGCAAGTCGTGAAGTACGACGTGCACGATAAAACGCATCCGAGGCCGCCGGTCATCACCCCAGCCGGTCAGCCAGGCCAGCCCCCGTCTGATGCAATCATCCTTTTCGATGGCAACGACCTCTCGCAGTGGCGCAGCGGCAAGGGCGAAGCGAAGTGGAAAGTGGAAAAGGAAGACGGCTATATGGAGGTCAACAAAACCGGAAGCATTCGCACAAAGAAATCGTTCGGAAACTGCCAGTTGCACATCGAGTGGGCCACCCCGAAGATAGTCAAGGGCAGAGGGCAGGGTCGCGGCAACAGCGGCGTCTTCTTTATGGGTATATATGAGCTGCAGATACTTGACTCGTACAATAACAGGACGTATGCTGACGGCCAGGCCGCATCGATTTACAGCCAGTATCCGCCGCTGGTCAACGCTTGCCGAGGACCCGGCCAGTGGCAGAGCTATGATGTCAGCTTCGTGCGTCCTATCTTTGATGGGACAGGCAAATGTATTCGGCCGGCGCGAATCACCGTGTTACATAACGGCGTCGTGGTACATAACAACGTGGAGATCAAGGGCAGGACGGAACATAAAAAGAAGGCCAAATATCGACCACATTCTGACAAGGGACCGATTAGCCTCCAGGACCACGGCAACCCCATGCAATTTCGCAACATCTGGATTCGCGAGCTGCCGGAGCAGCCGTATCTGATTGCTGATTAATCCGGCAGCTTGCCGGAACAATAGATTCCGATTACGGCTTCCCTCTTTGCGAGCACCTGTCTTAGCGGTCTGAGCAAAAGCAATGCTTTATTACTCTACGACTAATGAATCAGCGGATATACTTATGTTGCAACGGGTTTTGGAACGGGTTAAGGAATAAAGAGAAAAGTACATGAATATGAAACACCATATTAGTAAGTTCAGATATGCAAAGCTTATGGCCATTGTTGGAATTGCTTTCTGCGGGCTGGCAGGCTGCAGCGAAACACAGATGCAGCAGACCGATGCCGCCGATGTTATCTGGCAGGAGGCGGAACAATTTGCCTCTACCGGCAAATGGTCCAACGATTCACAGCATATGGATATTATGGGGTCGCCCTATCTTTTGGCAACGGGTGTCGGCAAACCGGTGGATGATGCTGTTACGACAGTGAAGGTAGAAAAGAAAGGCACCTACACACTCTGGGTTCGCTGCCGCGACTGGTTACCTTCTCATTCACCGGGACAGTTTCAGGTCATAGTCAATGGAAAATCATCTAAGGTGCCCTTTGGAAAAGCAAAAAGCGATCAATGGCAATGGATTGACGGCGGTGCGGACCAACTCGAAGAGGGCGTTGCCGAACTGCGTCTCCGGGATACTACCGGCTGGTGGGGCCGCTGTGATGCGATCGTGCTGGCAACCGGCGGCTTTGAGCCATCCAACGAAAAAGAGACCCTTGCCCGACAACGCCTGATGTACGGCGGGGTAAGCTACAAGATCAAGGATATGGGCAGGTATGACCTTGTTGTGGTCGGCGGCGGTCCAGCCGGCATGGCCGCTTCGATAGCGGCAGCACGTCACGGACTTAAGGTTGCCCTCATCCAGGACAGACCCGTCCTGGGCGGCAATTCGTCTTCAGAAATCCAGGTCCCACCCATGGGGTACATCGGCAATCCACCCGATAAGCGCAACATCACGGGGATTGCCGAGGAACTCTTTGGCAAACAGGGCTGGACTAATTTCGCCAACTCGGAGAAGATGGAGGACGTCGCCTGCGCCGAAGATAATATCTTGCTGCGGCTGAATACTCGTGCCGTTGACGTAGAGATGGATTCAAAGACCCGGATCAAGGCTGTTATCGCGCTCGATGTTCACAGCGGCCAGCGTATGCGTTTCTCCGCACCACTGTTCGCTGACACTACAGGTCATGGCTGGATCGGGTTCTATGCCGGGGCTCAGTGGCGAATGGGTCAGGAGGCACGCGCCGAGTTCAACGAATCACTTGCCCCTCTCGAAGCAGGAAACCGCACCATGGGCAACACCCTCTACAAAGCGGTAATCAAGAAATGCAAAGAGCCTGTCTCATTTGACTGTCCCGACTGGGCGTATCAGTGGAAGAGCGGTTTAGATTTTGATAAGGTCAAATCCATCCGGAGTAGGGATACGATTCGGCCCGAGAACTTTGACCGACCTGCACATGGCAAAGGGTGGGATCCAGGAAACGACCCTGACGGAAGTCTCACATATTCCTTTTGGGTAGAATACGGCGGCATTGAGAACACCATCCAGGACGCCGAACACATACGAGACGAATTATTTCGCATCAACATCGGACTTTGGAACTATGCCAAGAACCACAATCCCGCTACAAAGGACAAGAACCAAAAGCGTCAGCTCGTTTGGCTAAACTACGTCCCGGGCGTTCGCGAGAGCCGCCGGCTGGTAGGTGACTACATCTTAAGCCAGCAGGACTATGACAAGCAGATCGTGCACGACGATACGATCGCTTTTACAGATTGGGGTCCCGATTGCCATCATCCCGAAGGGTTCTGGACTAAAGGCGTCGACTGCATCCATGCCTACCCAGGGCGCAGAACCAGCATTCCCTACCGCACTCTGTACTCCAAGAATATCGAAAACCTCTTTATGGCTGGACGCTGTCACTCGGCAACCCATATCGCACTTGGCGGCACACGCGTTATGCGTCCATGCGCCGGCATGGGCCAGGCCGTAGGAACCGCCGCCGCAATCGCCATGAAATACAAAGAGACGCCACGAGGTGTCTATGAAAATCACATAAAGCAACTGCAGGATACACTTATTAAAGACGGCTGCCGCCTGATGAAGAAGAATGGTCAGATGAGGGAACCATCAGAGTAAAGAAATTCAAACCATCGAGTGACCGTATTTAAAAATGCGTGATGTTGGATGCTTTAAACTATTACTATTGCTAGGCAAAGGAAAACTGAATTATGAAAACACGCACATCTGGACTCAATACATCTGTTTCGGCCATCGTTTGGGGGCTGATATTCTTGCTGGTCGGTGTTTCGCACGCCGACAGTGCCAATCGAATGCCTTTCGGCCCCAAGATACCGGGGCTTCAACTGTTGGGGAACCGTTTTTTTACTTTCAACACTGTAGTGCGCGTGAATCAGATTGAAACGTCACGCGATGTAGCTCATGGTGAAGATGAATCGAGTATTCACTCTCCGGAGGAAGCCCGTACTTTTCGGGAAGCAGTGGAAAAGGGTTGGCCTGGTGCACGAATTACATGGTCCTTCAGTTGGCTTGCGCTGAAGGATGAACGCCCCAACTACCGGGATTTGAAGAAGCTGGTTGTCTCCTATCATAAAAAGTATGGCGATGAGATTACCTTTATTCCAGGCGGCTATTTTGCCAATATGTATAACACACGTGAGCAAGTTAATCGCGACTTGCATGATGGTTTGCAGATGGTTTCAGATATGGTTGGCGGGGGATACCGTCCCCAAAGTGTCATTGCAGGTTTTCTCTCTGCTGAAAACCTAAGATTCTTGGCCGAAGAGGAAGGGATTCACGTTTGCCAAGGCAATATCTGGAGCCAGTATGCCATCGACAACGGTGACGGCGAGGGCTCGATATCCTATCCTTACTACCCATCACGAGAGCATTTCTGCAAACCCGCCCAGCGTAAAGAGGACTTTATCGATTGCGTCAATCTAGATGGCTGGACCATCGATTTCCTGAACGCAACGTACCCAGGCGGAAGAACTGTTAATGGAGAATATTGCGGCAGTCGACAAGGTGTCGGCCCTATTGAGACAGTTATCAGATTAGGGACCGAGCGAGGAACCAAAGAGATGCTTTCCACCACAGCCGCCCATTTCGACAAGGGATTCGAACTAAATGATTTTGCATGGGTAACCTGCATCTGGGAGTTGTGCCTTGTTGAAGGACGCAAAATATATGGCTACAAAGGACGCAACGGACTAGATGGCCTGGTGATCTGGCTGAGTGAAATGCGACGACGCTGGCCTGAGGCAAAGTGTATTACCCAAGGGGAGTTTGGGATGCTCTGGCGCGAACAGTTCAAAAACAATGACAATCTCAACTATCGTTTCGTCCAACGCGGATCAGGCATCTGCGGATCAGACCCTGATATGGAAATTCGATGGTTTATGAACAAAGATTTTCGACTGGCTCTTTTGAGGGACTGGAAAGCAAATACCCCCGAAAAACTCATTGATTTCACCCGATATGACCTCAAGGCCCAGGAGCCCGCCGACCCGAAACCAGGTCAACACACCCGCAATTGGAGTTTGCTCAACCGACTCAACCAGAAGGGAATTCGACCACAGGATAAACCAATTCCTATCGGACAATTGAACTCCGATGAACAGGCGCTAATCAAGCGTCGATACCCAGAGTTGATAAATGGCGGCTCTAAGTAATTGGAGAAACAATGTTAGCGAAAGGAATTATCGAAATGAAAAGAATTATTGTTTTTTTGATGGTTATGATATTTGCCGGCGGTGGCTGTTTTGAGGGAACTGGCAGTTTAGAGCTTGCGGCAGAGGCCGTTCAGAAGGTCGAGGCTAACCGCGTTGCGGAAGTGGTCCTGGTTTCCGGGAAGACGTATAAGAACCCGTTCGTGGAAATAGAACTCAATGCTGTGGTTACGCAGCCGGATGGCAACAAACTGCGGGTGCCGATGTTCTGGGCTGGCGGCAACCGGTGGTGTTTGCGTTATGCTTCGACTACTGTCGGCGTACACACTTTCCGTACGGAGTGCTCGGATAACACGAACGCAAAGCTCCACGGTGTGGAAGGAAAGATCAAGGTAAGCGCCTACAAGGGTAAAAACAGTCTGTACCGTCATGGCCAGCTTAAGGTCAGTGAGAATGGGCGACACTTCGAGCACGCTGACGGCATACCGTTTTTATGGCTGGGTGATACGTGGTGGAAGAATTTATGCAAGCGAATGACCTGGGAAGGTTTTCAGGAATTGGCTGCCGACAGAAAGAAAAAAGGTTTTTCGGTTATCCAGATTGTCTGCGGTCCGTACCCGGACGAAGGACCGTTTGAGCCGCGTTGGGAAAATGAAGGAGGGATGCCGTACAAAACGAGAGATTTCACAGTGCTCAATCCTGAATACTTCAACTATGCCGACAGACGTTTGGAGCATTTGGTTGATTCAGAAATGGTTCCTGCAATTGTCGGTGCCTGGGGCAGGGCGGATTGCGATGCAATGAAAAATGTCGGCGTTGATGGGCTCAAGCGACACTGGCGTTATCTGATTGCCCGCTACGGCGCGTATCCCGTGTTCTGGATACTGGCCGGGGAACTTCAGAACAGCAGCAAATGGGGCGTAGGGCCATGGGGCGAAGTGGGCCGATATGTCAGAAGCATCGATCCGTATCACCATCCAATCACCACGCACACGGGAGGTGGAAGAAGAGGTAACCCGGGCGATGACCTTATCATTAGTTATGATATGGTTGGCGGAAATCACAATCAGGACATTGCGATTGGTTCGGCGCTCGAAGTCCTGACTACAGCCTACAGTAAAGCACCTATCATGCCGGTACTGGTGGGAGAAACTGTTTATGAAGGGCACATGCAGCAGGGGTTTCAATACGTGCAGCGACATATATTCTGGATGTATATGCTCAGCGGTGCCGCCGGACACACTTACGGCGCAGCCGGTATTTGGCATGCGAGTGTGGAAGGCGATCCAGGCGTTGCATCCGGTGCATTCGGAGGCCGCAAGGTGTATGACTGGACAACCTGGCGCGAAGGGATGAACTATCCGGGCGCCACTCAAGTTGGGCTGGGTAAGAAACTGCTGGAAGAGTATCCATGGTGGCGTTTTGAGCCGCATCCTGAATGGGTCGAGAAAAACTGTTTTGCCGCGGGGATTGCCGGTGAAGTACGATTCATCTACCTGCCGCGACGTAACATTTATAACTGGAGCGGTCCAGCAGTGAAGAATCTTGACCCGAGTGTTGACTGGCATGTGTACTATTTTGACCCGGCTACAGGCCGGAAGTTTGACCAGGGCACGATCAAGGCCGGCACCAAAGCCGACGACAAGACGGCAAAGACCGTTGGTTTCAAAAAGAACGTTCCGTCCCCGCAGGATTGGGTGATGGTGATGGAAAGGGAGAAATAATCATGAACTCATCAACCATATGCTCATTTGTAAAAGGAGGTCGTCGATGATGAAGCGACGCGACTTTCTGACGTCTCTAATCGCGTCGGCACTGACCCTGTCCGCCGGCACGCGCACCGGGGCCGCACCCGCACGCACGCGGCCGAACATTCTTTGGATTTCGCTGGAAGATATCACGCCGATGATGGGCTGCTATGGAGACAAGTATGCCCGCACACCGGTTTTTGATTCCTTTGCGGCCGAAGGCATCCGCTACACCAGGGCCCATGCCGTGTCCCCGGTCTGTTCCCCGTCGCGGTCGAGCGTGATTACCGGCATGTATCCCAGCTCTCTGGGAAGCATGCATCACCGAAACAGTACACAACCGCCGAAGTTCTTGAAGATGCTCCCGAACCTTCTGCGTCAGGCCGGTTATTACACCAGTAATAACGCAAAGAAAGACTACAACATGCGTGGCGATCGCTGGCACCAGAGCAGCCATAAAGCCAATTGGCGAAATCGACCCGATAAAGAGCAGCCGTTCTTCGCGGTCTTCAATTTCGGGCAGTGCCATTCCAGTATTACGAAGATTCCAGAAGACCGGATCGTCAAGGAGCGATTGAATCGACTCAAACCGGAGGATTTTCACGACCCGAAAAAAGCTCCGATTCCCCCTTATCACCCCGATGTGCCGGAGTTTCGCCGGGCCTGGGCACGCTACTACGACTCGGTCACACAAGTGGACTACCGCACAGGCGATCTGATTGACCAGTTAAAGAAAGATGGGCTCTGGGAGGATACGATTGTCTTCGTCTGGGCCGATCACGGCGTGGGCATGCCACGGGGCAAGCATACGCTCTGGGAACAGGGCACCCACGTCCCGCTGATCGTGCGTTTCCCGAAGAAGTACCAGCACCTGGCCCCCGCCAAACCGGGCTCGGCGATCGATGAGCTGGTGACGTTGATGGACCTGGGCCCTTCGGCTTTGTCTTTGGCCGGCATCGATACGCCCGAATATATGCATGGCAGACCGCTGTTCTGCAAACGCAAGGTTGAATACCGGGATTACGTGTTTGGCATGCGTGACCGGCTCGATACCCGCTTTGAAATGGTCCGGAGCGTTCGCGACAAACGGTATCGCTACCAGCGAAATTTTTACCCGCACCTTCCATTTGCGCCATACGAGGATTTTCAATTTGGCGCGGTGGTCATGAAGAAATGGGTGGAACTGGCTCGCCAGGGGAAACTTACCGGTGCTCAAGAAATGCTCGCCATGCGCTTCAAACCGGTCGAGGAGCTCTACGATTCAGAGAACGACCCATACTTGGTGAAAAACGTTGCCGACGATCCGAAATACGCGGACGTTCTCAAACGGATGCGCGGGCAACTTCGCGACTGGATGGTGGAAACGCGCGACCTCGGAATTCTCGATGAGGCGGAAATGCTTGAGCGCGCAAAAGGGAAGGCATCACCATGGGATCTCGGACAATCTCTGGATAACTACGAACAGATCCTTGATACCGCCAACCTGCAGCTCCAGGGCAAGGCTGCGATTCCCGAATTGCTGGCCCGGGCCAAGGATCCCGACTCAGCGGTCCGCTTCTGGGCGGTGCTTGGCTTGGTGACCAGTCGATCCAGTGATGCAAAAGTGGTTTCGGGCCTGAAGTCGGCTTTGCAGGATAAGTCGGTCAGCGTGCGCATTACCGCGGCTGAAGGCCTGTTCAACCTGGGACGTTGCGAGGAAGGGCTGCCGGTCTTGATCGAGGCGTTGAATCATCCCATTCGCCACGCTCAGATCCGGGCCGCCGGCGTCCTCGATTCTCAGCCACCGGAGGCGAACGGAAAACTCCAGCCCGCCGTCGAACCTCTGCAACAGGCGGTGGGAAGAAATAAAAATAATAAATCCGTGATGCCGTTCGGGCTCAATTTCCCATTCAAGCGAGCCCTCAAGGCCGTCAGCGGTCAAGAGAATTACTACCGCTGGGGCCAGGGCGCCTCGGGATCACCAAAACAATAAAGGAAACCAAAAAATGAAAGGGTGCGACCAGATATTCTGGCAGGGCTATGCAGCCTGTTTTCGCAGGTCCCAGTAGCTTTTCCAAGTATTTGACTGCTCCGAAGCAATCAAGGCCAGCGCCAAAGCCGACGACAAGACGGCAAAGACCGTTGGTTTCAAAAAGAACGTTCCGTCCCCACAGGATTGGGTGCTGGTCTTTGAGCGGGTAGCGAGGTAGATATGAAGACACCGCTATTTGGCATTATCGCAATGATCCTGATGTGTGGCCGCATAAAACGATGGATGGTTCTAGCGGCAGGCTGCGTGTTGTTGTGCACGGCGGCGCAGGCGGGCCTGGTGGCTCACTATGATTTCAGTGACGGCAATCTGCTGGACAATGCAGTCAAGGGCGGCTCGGCGCTTGTTCAACAAGGGCCGGCCAAGGCAACGGTTGTCAGCCGGTAAATTTATGGTCAGTTTCCGAAAGTATATTTTATTTACATTGCACGCTAAGGGACGACTAAAGTAATATGATCTACATACTAGTCTTTTTTTCAGGGTTGGCCGGACTCATCTATGAGATTCTCTGGATGAAGCAGCTTGGTCTGCTTTTCGGCAGTACTGCCCATGCCGCCTCGGCAACTTTGGCGGCCTTCTTTGCCGGTCTGGCAGCGGGCAGTTGGTTCTGGGGCAGGCGATCTGCCGGCCCCGGTAATTCGTTGCGTACGTATGCCTGGCTTGAGGCGTCCATTGCTGTTACCGCCCTGCTCTATTTTGTCATACTCCGCTGCTACTATCACATCTATCCGTCGGTATATCAGGGTGTCGATTCTGATGTGTTGCTTTTGCTTATCAAATTTGCCCTGGCACTGCTGCTCATCTTTCCTCCTGCCTTTTGCATGGGCGGCACAATACCCGTCATTGGCCAATACCTGATCAGAACCCAGTCTGCATTCGGCACTACGTCGGCGCTGTTGTACGGGGTCAATACGCTTGGTGCTGCAACAGGGGCTTTGCTGGCCGGTTTCTTCCTGCCGCTCTGGATTGGCTTTAGGTCTACCTGTGTGGGCGCAATGATTATTACCGCACTGGTAGCGATCACGGCTTTGAAATTGTCGTCCAGGCCTTTGCCCCAGGTGGCCTGGGATGGCGGGGAAGTTAAAAAGAAGAAGAAAAAGAAGAAGAAAAAGAAAAAAGCCGCCAGGCATAGCCCACCAACCGGCAGGTGGGCTGTGATGTTGGTTTGTTTTCTGTCAGGCTTCGGGGTTCTGGCACTTGAAGTACTCTGGACGCGCATGTTCTCGCAAGTGCTGGAAAATTCCGTATACACCTTTGCGGCGATTCTGGTCATTGTGCTGCTCTGCCTTGCCGCGGGTGCCTTGATCAGCTCTCGACTTGCGCGATTGGCAGTATCTCCATACTTTCTCCTGGCGATCTTGATAGTCTCAGGCGGCATAGCCGTTTTGGCCACCCCCTTTGTGTTCATGCGTATTACCGATTCTTTGCAGATACTGGCCTTCAAAGGTTCATGGCCGAGCTATGTGCTGTTGATCTTTAAGACCGGATTTTTGACTATAGGCCCCCCTGCTCTGTTGCTTGGAACAGTCTTCCCGTACCTGATGAAGATTGAAGAAAGACATGCTCTTTCGCCCGGCAGGAGCCTGGGACGTTTGGCGGCGGTAAATACCGTCGGTGCGATCAGCGGTGCACTGGTGTGCGGATTTTTCTTTCTCGAAACACTGGGCATGTGGCGAACTATGCAGCTAATCTCCGTGATCTATCTTGTCGCCGCACTGATCCTGCCGCTGACGTGGGACGGCAAAGGTCTCGCGCTCAAAGCAGCCGGCGGCATTTTCCTGCTGCTCCTCTTTACGATACTTGATCCCACACAGTTGCCGGTAAACATTGTCGATAGAATGCGTCAGCGGGCGGAGATTCTTGAGACATGGGAGGGCAGTGACTGTACAGTAGCGGTGGCTCGGGACATGTACGGTCTATCCATTAATATCAACTCCCACTACAGTTTGGGTTCCACCGGTGCCTATATGCAGGAGAAACTCCAGGCCGATATTCCACTGATGATCTACCCACGGACCGAGAGTATTTTTTTCCTGGGCATGGGGACCGGAATTACTGCTGGCAGCGCACTCGATACGCAATTCAGTAGCGTCAAACGTGTCGTTGCCTGTGAACTTGTGCCGGAAGTTATTACCGCTGCCAGGAAATATATGACGAATGTAAACGGATTCGACTTTACCGGCGGGCTTTTCTCTGATCCGCGTGTGACTATACTCGCCGAGGATGGTCGTCACTATCTGATGGCCGCCGGCGACAGCTTCGATATGGTCAATGCCGACCTGTTCGTCCCCTATCGCTCCGGGGCCGGCAGTCTATACAGCAAAGAGCACTTTCAGAGCGTGAAGGAGCGGCTCGAACCGGGCGGAGCCTTCTTTCAATGGCTGCCTTTATACCAGGTGACAGAGAACGAATTCTCGATCATCGCCAGGACCATGCTGGAAGTGTTCGACCAGGTCTCGCTTTGGCGCAACAATTTCCAGCCCGGCGAAGAGGTCGTTGTCTTTGCAGGCCACAAGGACATGTCACCGCTGCCGGCCTGTGCGATTGACAGCAACGCAGACAAGTTTATCGCCGTTGCCGGCAAAGACCACCGTGATCTGCAGCAACTTTCATTGCCCTTTAATTCTCAAACCATCCTCTTTTTCTACTGCGGCAATTTAACCAAATCAAAAGAGCTTTTTGCCGACTACCCGATCAACAGTGATGACAGGCCGCTGATCGAGTACATGGCACCGCGCACCTATCGCAACAAAACAGATACCGCGATTCCCTGGTTCGTCGGGCCAAGGATAGCCGGGCTGGTCGAAGAGATTCAACGTCGCTGTCCGGCCGACAGAGACCCGCTACTCGTAAACCGTACGGCTGCCAATCGCAGACTACCGGCCGCTGGTATCGCTTTTCATCGTGCGCGGCTGTGGGAAGTGATCGGTGATGAAGAGGAATGCATCCAGTCGTGGCAGCGGTTTGTTGCTGAGTGGACTAATCAGAAATAGAGGGCGTAGGGTACAAATAATCATAGCTCTGAGCATTTTCATTACCACTAAACAAACTTGCAAACCCAGCCATTAATTGGGATTTTAAGTGAAATAAATTCAACGGCAGGACGGGAATATAAATGAATAATGAATGATTAGGTCAGTTTGAGTTACTTAATATTAATTACGAAAGGAAAAACTTGTGAGAAAACTAACTGTAACTATCTTAGCGTTAGCCGTCATTACCAATTTCTGCTTTGCTCAGGACGCCGGCAAAAGCAATAAAAACACAAAACGCGTTTTGCGGACGGATAAGCCGGTGATCATTGACCTGACGAACGGGCAGAAACCACGGAAGTACTTCCAGAGAATGTGGGACTCATCCGTGTACCCCATCGGCAACGGCCGACTGGGCTGTGTGACATACGGTGAGCCACGGAAAGAGACTATCCAGTTCAACGAGGATTCGCTCTGGGTCGGCAACGAAGACTGTACCGGCGGCTATCAGCCCTTTGGCGAAGTCTACGTCGAGATGCAGCATGCGGAGTTCAGCGACTACCGCCGCGAACTGGACATCAGCCGCGCCGTACAGACGATCACCTACAAATCTGGCGGCGTGAACTACAAGCGAGAATATTTCTCCAGCAATCCCGCCCAGGTTATGGTCTTCCGTTTAACGGCAGACAAAAAGGCCGCTCTTAGCGGAAAGGTTTCTTTGACCAATGTGCATGAGATTCCGATCACTACAGACAACGGAACCCTTGTCATGAAGGGCAACACCAGCAAGTTCTGGTTATGGCAGCTTCACCTTGAGAAACCTGCCGGACTACATCGTCGCGCGGGCCATCGAAGAAATCATCAGGTGAGCAAGGTTGTATAATAATCTCAAAAATATTTAGGTTTTACTCCACTGTCATTCCGAGCGGAGCCCCCGTTCTTGCTTTCGCACCTGTGCCTGCGCCACCTGTGTCGAGGCAAACACAGGTGCAGGCAAGAAAGCACGGGGGCGGAGTCGAGGAACCCTATGAACCGGAGCCTGTCAAAAGTTTTTCGTAGCCTCTCAGCATATTTTTTGTCCTGCAAGTTTCATTAACCAAGTATTTTTTGCCCGCTGACCACCCAACCGGTCAAGAACAATGAATTTGCCTCGCAATTTGTCTTTCAAAACTCTTGCCTCCTATATTTTACGTTGAGAGCTTAAATTGTTCTCCGAGTCAGCTTTCTGAAATTAGAGAACTCCGGCTATTATCATACACTAAACCAACAGAAGCCACAAATCTTACCGCAGTAACGGCTATGATTAGCCCAAGAACGTAACCTATAACTGTGGGAACAATTCTTAAAATGTACTGCGAAGTTGTTTCAGGATTATAAGGTATTCGTAAAAATACCCAGAGAAAGGGCAGCACCATCCGGAGACAAAACAACGCAACTAATTCTCTTGAATCTAATAGTTTGCATTTCCTTAGGAACTTGAAACTCTCAAAGACTCCACAATCCAAGACAAGTATCAGTGCAGGGATGAATAATACAACTTTTATCAGAATTAACATCGGAGCAATAAAACATAACTGGTAGATAAAAGGAACGACTTTGGCAGCCTGGAAAAAACTTGCATCTATGAATGTAAACTGTTTGATAATTAAAAAGATTAGCCATGCTAAAATAACACAAGGAACTACGTAAATCAAGCCAAACCCAACCATACGCCAGAAGAAGTATCTCCCTTTCTTTAACAAAGCCATAGGCGTTTGTCTTTTTTGGCCTTGCAAGTGCACCGTTCGCAGAAACCCATAATTCAGTATCATTGAGACTACCATAAGAGACAGTGAAAAGAGTAAAAAGGGTATACGTAGTAAGATCAAAGTTTTCGTTAAATCAGGTCTTGCGGCCCGAAATAGGTTATTTGAAAGGACAGCCAAGGCATAAAGCCCGATGATAAGGACTACCTCTGGCCAGCGGGCTTTGAGGATTGCTAATGTTTTCTTGATTTCGGTCATTTTACCTTGCGAGCTGGAAATTTTCCGGGCCGACGAGCTGTCGCATTTTTCGGCAGAAGTCCAGGTCGGGATTGACGCTCAATTCTCTGTCGGCGGTTGCGTAGACCCTGCCTTTGTCCGTTCTTATCGCTACATAAACAGGGCTTCTACCTCTGTGGCTCCGGCAGATGCTTTTTATGGTTGCTATCTTTTCTTTGGTAACATCTTTTGCATCCAGCCGAATCCTGACTTTCGCAGCTAACTTTTCCCTGACCTCTTCCAGAGGTATCAGCTCCACAGCTAAGATGTTGGGTTTTTCCCGTCTGTAATCGAGTTTCCCCTTTACAAAAACAACGGTATCGGCCTTCAACGAACTGCTGAATCTATTCAGCACCTCCGGGAACATTACCACCTCGACCTGGCCCTGCAAATCTTCGAGTATAAAGACGGCCATTTTTGAGCCGGCATTTCGCCCCGTCTTTGTCAGATTGAATCTTATTTTCGTTATCATTCCGCCGATTACGATTTGCCGGTCCTGGCTGGCCTCTGCCAATTGTGAACTGTTGAGTGTGGAATAGAGATTTATCATTTCAGCGTGATGGCTGAGCGGGTTGCTGGTTACATAGAAGCCGAGGACCTGTTTTTCATAGGCGAGCATCTGCAGCTCGGGCCAGGGCGGGACATCAGGCAGGCGCTGATGGTCCTGCGAATAGTCATCTTCGCCGGTTTGGCCGAAGAAAGTCATCTGGCCGTTTTGTTTGTCGGCCTGGAGGCTCGCTCCGACTTGCATCGCATTTTCGAAGCCAGCCATCATTTGAGCACGGTTCCCGCCGAGCCGGTCGAAGGCACCCGCTTTTATGAGGGCTTCGATGACCTGCTTATTGGCGGCCCTTAAATCGACATTTTCACAGAAATGGAAGAGACTCTGGAATCGGCCGATTTCCTGACGAGCTGCGATGATTTGCTCAACGGCCTTTTCGCCGACGCCTTTGACGGCGGCCAGGCCGAAGCGTATTACGCCCTTTTTGTCTCTGGTATCGTCTTCGTTTTTATACAGCGGCGTGAAATCGACGCCGCTTTCGTTGACGTCCGGAGCCATAACTTCGATGGCCATTTCCCTGCATTCGGCGATATACTCGACGACCTTGTCGGTATTGCCCATCTCATAAGTCAAAAGCGCCGCCATAAATTCGACAGGCCAATGTGTCTTCATATAAGCGGTCTGGTATGCGATGATGGCATAGCGTGTTGAATGGCTTTTGTTGAAGCCATAGCCGGCGAATCGTTCGATAAGCTCGAAAATCTGCTGTGCCTGCCGGCTGGTTAAGCCCTTATCCACGCAGCCCGCTATGAACCTCTCCCTTTCCTTGGCGATGGTCCTGGCTTTCTTTTTGCTTATCGCCTTGATGAGGCCGTAGGCTTCTCGCAGCGGGATATCGCCGAGCGAAAAGCAGATGCGCATCACCTGTTCCTGATAGACCATAATGCCGTAAGTTTCGTCGAGGATTTCTTTCATAATCGGGTGCGGCAGGGTCCATTTTGCACCGTGCTTTCGGTCAACGTAATCCGGTATTAGTATCATAGGGCCCGGGCGAAAGAGAGCATTGGCGGCAATAAGGTCTTCAATCCGGTCGGGCTTCATTTTCATCAGCAAGTCCTGCATACCGCCGGACTCAAATTGAAAAACCCCTTTTGTTTTGCCATTGGAGAATATCTGGAAAACCTCAGGGTCGGTAAGCTCAAGTTTTTCCAGGTCGATTGTCCCGCCGTGAATGTCTTTGACCAACCGGCAGGCCCGCTCTAATACGCTGAGGGTCTTCAGGCCCAGAAAGTCCATCTTTAGCAGGCCGACTTTTTCGACCATAGGCCCTTCGTACTGGGTTATGATATCGTCCGAGCCGGATGCCTTATAAAGAGGTACGAAATTGGTCAACGGCTCATCGGCAATGACGACGCCGGCAGCGTGGACCGATGCGTGGCGGGCAAGGCCTTCAAGCCGCTTGCAGATGTCAATAACTTTTCTCGTCTCGTCGCTTTGTTCGTAAGCTTGTTTTAACTGCGGCTCGGTCTTTAAGGCCTTATCGAGCGTCATATCAAGGGAGAAGGGTACAAGCTTGGCTAATCTGTCGGCCTCTGCCAACGATACGCCGAGCACCCTGCAGATGTCGCGGATAACCGCCCTGGTTTTTAGAGTTCCGAAAGTTATAATTTGCGCGACGTAGCCGTACTTCCGGCGGACATAGTCGATGATTTTTGCCCGGCCGGCCTGGCAGATATCGATATCAACATCGGGCATTTCATTACGCTCGGGATCCATAAAGCGCTCAAAGAGCAGGCCGTATCGAATCGGGTCAACATCGCACAACCCAAGACAATATCCAGCAAGTGTCCCTACCGCGCTGCCTCTGGCACCTACGGGGATATTGTTTTCGTGTGCGTATTTGCAGAAGTCCCAAACGATAAGAAAATAGCTGGCGAAGCCTTTCGATTCGATTACGTCCAGCTCCCTATCAAGTCGGCTTTTTATCTGGTCGCTAATTTTGCCGTATCGCCGCTTTGCTCCCTCATAGCACAATCTGGTGAGAAACTCTTCGGGAGCTGAGCCGTCAGGCGGCTTAAAGCGAGGTGCGTGGCGTCTTTTTAAGTCAAGCTCCACATTGCATCGCCGGGCAATTGTTAGAGTATTATCACAGGCCTCGCAGGTTTCGGTAAAAAGCTGACGCATTTGTTCAGGGCTTTTTAGAAAAACGTCTTTTGGATATATCATTCTGCCGGGGTCGTCAGCGTTTTTGCCGGTGCTTATACA
>DAOVNI010000020.1 GCA_030630315.1 Phycisphaerae bacterium
GCCCTGTCATATCATACAATTTTCGGAATTGTCCCGCTGACCATCTTATTACTTTTAATATTTCGATTATTCCCCGCTTATAGTAACGTAGGCGAGGAAGTAAAAAATGTAGTTTATGCACAGCTTCATCTCTCAACTATTGAATACACCCCGGACCCCGAAAAACCGGATGAAAAAATAATGCTCACAGAATATCTCGACAATATAGCCGGAAGCTTCTTCACAAGATTAGATGAAGGTTCCATCGCGCTCTTTAGTGCCGCAATTGTTATCTGGGCCGCGCTGGCTTTGCTATTGACCATAGAGAGAGCGTTTAACTATATCTGGCACGTTGCTCGCAGCAGGAATTTTCTGCACCGAATAATCAATTACTGGGCACTCCTGACGCTTGGGCCGTTGCTTTTTGGTCTGGGAGTGTACGCCAGCACAAAATACGCTGCTCTGGCACAGATACAAAAAACCGTCCTGTCAAATATCGCCCCAGTTCTTCTGTCTTATATCGTCGCGACTGTCGCCTTTTTCCTGCTTTACTTTGTCTTGCCAAACACAAAGGTTCAGGCAAAAGCCGCTATCGGGGGAGCGGCAGTGGCTGCGTTGGTCTGGAGTTTTGCCAAGTGGGGCTTTGGCCAATACGTTACGGAATTTATCCCTTACAGTAAAATTTATGGCGTTATGGGGCTTATACCACTGAGCGTCTTCTGGATTTTTATCACGTGGCTCATCGTCCTGTTCGGCCTGCAGTTGACATTTACCACTCAGCACTTAAAGACGCTCAACGCCGCCGAGATTGCCGCTGCCAAAAAAACAGAGGAATATTTCATAGCTAACGACCTTACCGCTATCAATATTGTCAGAGAGATTGCGGCCGCTTTTCAGGCAAATCAAGCTCCGGTCTCGCCTGAGGTTATATGCAGCAAATTGAATATACCGGCTGAATTCAGTGAAAAGATACTTGACCATCTCGTTGCCAGCGGGATTATAATGAAGACCTCTGAACCAAAGCTCGGCTTCGTCCCGGCAAAAGAACCGGCAAATATCAGATTGTCCGATATTGGCGCAGCCATAGCCGAAGTGAGTTTTGCACAGTCAACAACCGACCAGCCGGACAGTCTCGGACAAATAACTCAATCCCAGCGAAACGCTCTGGCACAGTACACCCTAAAACAAATTCTCGAAGACACCGAAAACAATAAAGTAGCTTCGCAGAACCATCAAAATCCAATAGTATAGTGAGTGTTAATCAGCTTTTTTAGAAGTGAGTGCTACAGACCGGCTTACGTTCCCCATCGCAACTGTTTCCGCTTCGGAGCTTGCTATGGGCTGCCTGGCGACGAGCTTGAAGATTAGTTTTATCGCTTCCGCTTCAACTCCTGATAGCGCCGAATCTCCTCCATCGGCACTGCTGTCCACAGATACTGTTTATTTAACCGACCATCGGTTTTAGTTATTTCAAGATGGTCGATTATCTTGCCGTCGATATCGATGGTATCCATTGTGAGTTTATTGCCCCTGATGTGAAACAAACAGAAGTGATGTACTTTCTTTGCGCTGGCGTGGTATAGACACGGCTTGACATCATATAGTGGCGCACCGCCGCCGCCGCAGGTAATATAAGTTACGTAACTGCCCTCGGTGCCGGGTGCCGGGGCGACGGGGCGAAATCGCTCGTACTGATGCGAATGGCCCGTCAGGACAAAATCGACGCCGGCCTCGGCCAGAGTCCGCAGCGCATCCGGATACCCCCACTTCGACCAGTGCCCGCCGAAATTAACGCTTGGTATATGATAGCTCACGAATCTCCATTGGGCCTTGCTGCTTCGGGCATCGGCAGCTATCAGCTTTAACTGCTCCTCGGTTTTTAGACCTTTGGAAACATTATCCGCGCAGAAATAGTGTAGCGGCCCATAGTCTAAGCCGAAGCTGTTCTTATCTCCCTCGCCAATCAGCAGCTTTTCAAAATTGCCGCTGTTACCCTCGTGATTGCCTTTGGCGATATACATGGGCACAGTCTCGACCAGACCCTTCACCGGCTCAAAGAATTGAGGCCCAAATTGCTCATAACGGTCACCACTGCTCACCAAATCCCCGGTGTGAACCACGAAATCGACCTTCTTACTCATCATCAGTTCTACTATTTTTCGGTGAGTCCCAGGTCTGCTTCGACTGTCACCATACACCGCGAATGTCACTTCATCAGTATCAGCCGGCACAGTATGAAATTTGTAAATTCTACTTTGCATCTGGGCCGGCCCGGCAACGCGATAACTGTAAGCCCGGCCCGGCTCCAGATTTTCAAGACGGACCTTATGAATAAAAGCGGTTCTCGTCTTAACGGCTGCGTCTTTCTTCACAATCTCATATTCGACTCGTAGAGGTTGGGTTATAACTTTCTCGCTCAGCGAGTCGCCTTGACCATACAGGACCTCACCCGGCCCCACAACGTCAGTCTCCCACATCAGCGAAGCTCCATCTTCAGATACGCCAAGCAGGACCGGCCCTTTCGTTACTTTCGCACAACCGCCCGCCACAGCCACAACCAGCCCGGCAGTCAAACACACAACCGGCAGGGTCAATACACTCCCGAGTACCCGCCGGCTCTTTCGTGATTTCTCAATGCACATAGTCGGCTCCTTCTTTCTGAAAGTTAGCTAATGACTTTTTGCCAGGATTAGATTTATCAAAGTGCTGCCGGCAGTGTAAATAAAAACCACGCCGAAGACAAGCAGTGCCGCCGAGCAAATCATCAGCACTATTCGCATTCCTCGCGGGCCAAGTAATACCGAGCCTTTGAAACTCGCCCACGACAACGCACTAAGCCAAACAAGGTCGCACAGCCAATGAACGATTGCGAATAACACAAAGGCCCATATCCCTATTCCGGTAGCGGTGGTTGCAAGAGCTAATCCGATGGTCGCCCACCAAAGCAGAAAATAAGGGTTACCTGCCGACAGTATTATCCCTGCCAGCATCGGTGCACTCTTGGCAACTTTGGTTTCTTGTTTTTCTGCCGAGCGCAAACTCTTCAGCATTTGGGTTGCCATTATCAAAAGAAATACTCCGCCGGCCAGGCCGATTACAATTTGCGCAGTGGGCAGCTTCAATATTCTGCCCACACCTAACACAATCAAAATCATCAGCGGAAATTCGACAATGCCGTGCCCCACCGCCATAAGCGCCCCGGCAAATCGATTCCGCGTTCCCATTGCGATAGCTGCTGCCGTCACCGGCCCCGGCATCATCACTCCCGAAAGCGATATTACAACCACCTCAACAAATAAGAAAAACAGCAAACTCACAAATTCACCAGCTCTCAATTAATATAAAAATAATAGAACGCCTTTAACTTAACCCCAATTCGATTAAAAGGCAACATCCCGCCGGTTTTTTACTCGATTTCCAGCCAGAAACCAGCTATAGTCAAGATAAGCACGATGTAGCGGTGCCATTTTGAATGCGCCAGAAAACAACAGCAATTTTTTAAGGAAGTGACAAATGGGTATGTTAGGCTTCAGAAAAAGAAATGAGCAGAAATTGACCTTTTTAGAAAGCACAAGGTATGCACTTGATAATAAGGAAGAAGACCTGCATCGCCTCGTTAGTTCGAATCCCAGGCTGGTTGCTTTGGAACAAGACGATGGAGCCCGGCTTCCAACAGCAACAATAGGAGACCATTTACGGCTGCCTTCAGGGGAGTTGGACCTTTTGCTTATGGATATAGTTGGCGGGCTTACCATTGTCGAACTGAAGCGTGACAAGACACCTCGCGATGTGATAGCACAGATATTAGATTATGCTTCTGATTTGCACGAAATGACGACTGACGAACTGGACCAACTTATAAGTAAGCACGGAAAGTATGATAGCCTTAAACACGTGGTCAAAGAGCTGCAACAAGACAACCCTGAATACGAGGATGTTGATTTTGCAGAAGTGAAGGACAAAATTGGTGAGTGCCTTGCTGGAAAAAAACTACAGTTTTTAGTCGTATCATATGAAGTGGATGCGGGTATCAGAAAAGTGGCAAATTTTCTCAGAAACTCGTACGGTATGAAAATATATTGCGTTGAGTTCGACTATTTTGAAGGGAATGACAGCGAATATTTCATTCCCGAAGTCATTGGTATTGAGGAAATAAAGCGAATTGAGACCGGTGAACTGTCGGCCACGCAAAAGTCATATAAAGCTTTCTGGGGTGACCTTCTTGGCCAACTGAAGGAGAAAGAGCCAAGTATAAGAACGCACCAAAGCACTCCGACTGTAAATGCTATCGAAATCCCGATTGGATACGGAAGCATTCATCTTGAATGGGCATTCCATGGTCAGCCAAGAAGCTGGTTTGAGGTCGGGTTGCACTTTGAAAAACCGTCGGAACAAGAAAACAAAAAGCTTTATGAACACTTTGTTAGCCTTAAACGTGAAATAGAAAGTGAACTGGGTGGTTTAGAGTTGAAAACAGAATTTCCTTGGATGACCAGATGTGCAAGAATCTACGCTTCTAAGCAAGAAGGGCAGATGACCGAGGAACTTAAAGATTGGGCACTGCACACAATGCTAAAGTTCTACTCTGTGTTCAAGCCACGCTTGGACAAGTTTCTAAGGAGTTAAGGCGGTAACCTTCCATGCTCTTACTTTTCGGCTTGCCTGCGGCGATTACAAAAAGCCGCAAAAAATAACAACAGCAATTTTCTGAACTACGAACTACTTACTCTCCGATGATTTTCACTAATACCCTCTTTTTTCTTTTGCCGTCGAATTCCCCGTAGAATATCCGCTCCCACGGCCCGAAATCAAGTGCGCCCTCAGTAACGGCCACAACCACCTCCCTGCCCATTACGCTGCGCTTCAGATGGGCATCGGCGTTGTCCTCAAAGCCGTTATGCCGATACTGCGAGTATGGCTTCTCAGGCGCCAATTTTTCCAGCCAGACCTCAAAGTCATTGTGAAGCCCGGATTCATCGTCATTGATAAAGACACTGGCCGTAATGTGCATAGCGTTACAAAGCACAAACCCTTCCTTGACACCGCTTTCCCTCAGGCACTGCTCAACTTCCGGCGTGATATTGATAAATTCACGCCTGCCTCTCGTATTAAACCACAGCTCTTTCCTGTAACTTTTCATAATTTTTTTCTCCCATTGGTTAGCTCGTAATTCGCAGTCTATGAACTATGAACTCATAACTACGAACTCATAAGCAGTTTTTTATAGACCGCTTCGATGGTATCAACCATTTTTTCCGGCGAGAACTTTTCTTTCACCGATTCTCTTCCCTGTTCGCCGAGCTTTTTTCTCAATCCCTCGTCCTCTATCAATTCTGCGCACGCCGCTGTCAACTGCTCGACGTTCTTCGGCTCAATCAATCGCCCCGTGTTTTCATTCACCACTTCTCTGGCGCCGTCAACGTCGAATGATATCGCAGGCCTGCCGCAGAGCATCGCCTGCGGTAATGTGCGGGCAAGGCCTTCCCGCAGAGAGCAGTGCACAAGTATATCCGATGATTGTATCGCAAGCGGGATTTGACTCGGCGGCAAAAGACCGGTAAACTTGATTTTCTCAGCCAACCCCAATTGCCGGACCTGTTTTTTGAAGTGCTCAGCCAGATTCCCATCTCCGACAAAAAGCCAAACGCACTTTTCAAATCGCTTCGAAAGCTCTTTGGCCGATTCAATAATATATTTATGTCCCTTGAGCATAAATAGTCGCGCAATGGTAACAAGCACAATCGCATCTTCGCCGATTTCATACTTTCGGCGAAATCCTTTCCGCCGCTCCTGCGGAATTGGCTCCAAAAAATCATCCTCCTCGATAGCCGAATAAGCGGTAACAAACTGCTCAGCTTTGCCGATACCCACGGCGGTCGCCTGAGTGGTCATCGCATCGGCGACCATGATAAAAAAGTCCGTTCGCTTCGCCGCGGATTTTTCAATGGCGATATAAAATCTGTTCAGCCATTTGCTCTGATGTCGGTGAAACGCCAGCCCGTGTATCGTGTGCACTATCACAGGAACACCTTTCGATTTTTGAATATTATGTGCGGCAAATCTGCCTAATATTCCCGCCTTGGCCGAATGGGTATGGACAACGTCCGGCTCCAGACGCTTGAGGTGTTTTCTGATTTGGTAATAGCTTATGGTGTCATATAAGGGACAGATTGCACGAATCATTTTGGGTATGACTATTACATTATATTTTTGGTTCTTTGTCTGATTGAACAGTTCGCCTTCAGGCCCTATCGCCGGCCCGGTAATCAGCGTAACATCGTGGCCGCGCTCCGCCAGCAGTTTACAGGTTATAAGAGTATTTTCCTGCGCCCCGCCTAAAATCAATCTTGTTATTATATGTACGATTTTCAATATGCCCCCTGCATACGCTTTAGGCGTATTTAACGCACATCAAACACAATCCCGCAGCCGGCGCGATTGGCCCCGCTGCCGTTCGGTCCTTTGCTTCGAGAATTTCATTTATCTTTTCGGGTTTCCATCTGCCGATGCCGACCTCGACCAGAGTCCCGACGATATTTCTGACCATATTATACAGGAAGCCATCCCCTTCTACATCAACATACATCCAATCGTCCTCGCAAGTAACATCACACCGAAGGATTGTCCGCACAGAATTCTCCCGTTTGTCCGCCGCCGATGCAAAAGATTTGAAATTCTTCTTGCCGACTAACATTTTTGCCGCCTCAGCCATAGCAGTAACATCAAGCTTTGTGGGTAGATGCCAGCAGTGCCTTATTTGCAGGACCGGCCGCAGTTGCCCTGTAAAAATCGTATAGCGGTATAATTTGCTTTTGACCGCACCTATCAAATCAAAGCCCTGCGGAACCTCGACCGCCTCGGCAGCTGCAATATCAGCCGGCAGTCTGCCCGTAATTGCCCTGGCGAGATTTTCCACCGGTATGGCCGAATCGATTTGAACAAGGGCCACCTGCCCCAGAGCGCTCACACCCGCATCGGTTCTGCTCGCTCCAAATACTGTAACTTCAGAGCCAACGAGGTTGCTGATTACCTCGGTAAGCACGCCCTGAATGGTTCTTTGTCCCGGCTGAATTTGCCAGCCGTGATATGCGCTGCCGTCATAGACAACCGTCAGTTTTATATTGCGGACCGCCATTACCGACGATTATAGCAGCTTCTCTGCAATCTGCACGGCATTTAGCGCTGCACCTTTTCGCAGCTGGTCACCGGCAACCCAGATATTGATGCCGCGATTTTCAGCTATCGACCCATCCTGTCGGATTCGTCCAACGAAAATATCATCCTTGCCCGTGGCGTCAATCGGCATCGGAAAACGGTTGTTCTCACGGTCGTCCAGCACCGAAACGCCCGGTGCCGTGCTCAAAAGGTCCCGCACCTGCTCAGGCCTTATCGGGTCCGCAAATTCAAGGTTGATGCTCTCGCAGTGCGCCCGCAAAACCGGTATCCGAATACACGTGCAGGTAATTGCAATCTCCGGGCAGTCGAAAATCTTCCTCGTCTCCTTGACCATTTTCACCTCTTCCAGGTTGTACCCGTTAGCATCGAGTGCCGAGTTATGGCTGAAGCAGTTAAACGCAATTTGATACGGAAACGCCTCGCACGTCGGCTCTTTCCCATCGAGAATCTCGCGACTTTGACTTTCCAGCTCGAACATCGCTCTCATCCCCGCCCCGCTCGCCGCCTGGTACGTGCTGACAACCATTCGCTTGACCGGATTGGCCTTGTGCAATGGCCAGACCGGCACGATGCCGACAATCGTCGAGCAGTTCGGATTCGCAATGATGCCGTTGTGTTCCGCAATCTTCTCCGGATTTATCTCCGGAATGACAAGCGGAACATCCGGGTCCATTCTAAAAGCCGACGAGTTGTCCACCACGACCGCCCCCGCTTCCACAGCAGCCGGTGCAAATTCCTTACTTCGCGCTCCGCCGGCGCTGAACAATGCAATATCGACCCGGCCGAAACTGTTCTACGGCAATTCTTCAACGTTATATTCTTTGCCTTTAAATTCGATTTTCTTACCAGCCGACCTGCTGCTCGCAAGCATCTTCACTGAATCGAACGGAAAGTCCCGCTCTCCCAGGATTTTCAGAAACTCCTGCCCGACCGCCCCCGTTACTCCCGCAATCGCCAGATTGCAACCCATCGTTACATCTCCCGAATCACTTTTCGCACACACAACAACAGGCAGCCGAAACCACGACTGCCCTCTTAAAACCTATAAAACCACTATTCGGCTGATAATCCTACTCTATTTACACACAAAAAACAATATTTATTTCTTTCCCCTTTGTCATTCTATACTAATAAATCCCTTGATTTTTACCCTCCAAGCACTATCTTTTATGTATAATATATTTTCTCCGGAGACAAAATGGCCCAGAATTCTAAAATTGAATGGACTGAATCCACCTGGAACCCCGTTACCGGCTGCACAAAAATCAGCACCGGCTGCAAGAACTGCTATGCCGAACGTATGGCGTTGCGTCTAAAAGCCGCCCGCAGTCCCAATTATCACAACGGCTTCCGCGTTACACCACATCCCCACGTCCTCAACATACCTTTGCGGTGGAAAAAACCCCGCATAATTTTTGTAAATTCAATGAGTGACCTGTTTCACAGGGACATTCCTTTCGATTTCATCTCGAAAATCTTTGACGTTATGTGCCAGGCCTCTCACCATCGATTTCAGATACTAACGAAGCGCTCTCACCGTTTGTTACAATTAAGCCCTAAGCTTCCCTGGCCAAAAAACGTTTGGATGGGTGTTACTGTCGAAAGCCCCGATTACATCTTCCGGATAGACCACCTGAGGCAAACCTCTGCTGCGATAAAATTTGTATCTTTCGAACCGCTCTTGGAGCCAATTCCAAATATCGCTCTCGAAGGCATTGACTGGGTCATTGTCGGCGGTGAATCCGGCCCAAACGCAAGACCAATGAAAGCGGCGTGGGCTATTGACATACGCGACCAATGCCTCGCCGCGGACGTTCCCTTCTTCTTCAAACAATGGGGCGGCACAAACAAGAAAATAACCGGCCGTATCCTCGAAGGCCAGACATGGAACCAAACACCCATTACACCAAAAATTAAGATGCGGAGGCAGAATCATCGGTCACAAAGCAGACAAGTCATTCTTCAAGGTAAAGAGGCAATGGTCTAAGAGAAAAGATAAGATTCTTGAGTCTTATCTTCCACCATACCTTTATAAAATAGCGACTCAAAAATCCCCTGTTCTTATTGTTGACGCTTTCGCCGGACCTGGAAAATTTGGCGATGAACAATTAGGATCTCCTTTAATTATTTGCGAGAGTATCCAAAAAGCTGTGTCAAAGGGTCTTTCCGTGCCCATATCGGTTATGTGCATAGAGGTCGAAAAAGAACTTTTTTCTAAGCTAAGCAGGTTAATTGAGCAGTTTCCGTTTGCTGAGGCAAAACATGGTAAATTCGACGATTATATCCAAGAGATTGAAAAAAAAGCAAAAGATCACAGCGTTTTTCTTTATGTTGACCCCTGGACTGTTGAGGGCCTCGAGTGGGAGCGCATGGACCGTGTTTTCCAACACTTAATTATTTCCAACATGAGCATTGAAATCCTCTTGAACTTCAATGCCCCAAGTTTTGTCCGCAGAGGTCTGGCAGCGCTAAAGCTGGCGATTCCGGAATCCGACCCCGAAATTGAAGACGTCGAAGAAATGGATGCACCTTTTGCTACTCCACCATCCATTGAATGCTTGAATCTTGTGGTGGGCGGCGATTGGTGGCAGCCTATTCTTAAATCCTCTGCAAGTTTTCCAAGAAAAGTACAGAATTTGACAAATGGTGTTTGCACCCAGTTGTCGGAAAGATTCAACGAAGTCTGTCAACATCCTATCAAAGCACTTCCCCACCATACTGTTCCAAAATACTCTTTGATATTTGGCTCTCGTCACCCCGATGCTCTGATTTTGATGAACGATGCCATGGCCAAGAGTCGCCAGACGCTTGCTGATCTTGCGAAGCCCAAAGATCCTACTTTGTTCGAAATGCGCCCTACTGATTTAGTGCCCGATATCGAGAGGTTGCCTCCAATTATTCTCAAGCACGCCTCACAACCTACCAAGCGTGGACTTGTAATCCTCAACGTAGTCCGAGAATGCTTTTGTCAGTTTCCTGTTAAAGAAATCAGAGGTTGCATAGAGCAAATGCTAAAACAGGGCAAGCTCAAATCTGAGACTGGTAGGGTCAGAATAAATGATAAAGTTAGAATTTTTGCTGTCTCATAACCACACGCAAATGTCTGACCACCAACGCACTTTCAAGTTTGACTCCTAAACGTATCTCTGCCCTTGTCGGTTTTCCATTCACAAAAATCGGCTACCCAAACCCTCAATTTCCGTCAACACATAAAATTCTGCCCGAAGGGCCTCCACAATTTTGCATTTTACATTTTAATCTTTAATTTTCCCTCTGCCCCTAATCTCCAATCTCTAATCCACTATAATCCTGATATCCTGATTCCCTGGTCTCCTGCATCCTAATACCCTGATACTCTGGTATCCTATGCTACTCTCTGCGACCTCCGCGTTCTCTGCGCTTAATCTTTTTTGTGCCTTTTTGTCGCTCAATAAATTCGTGCCAATTCGTGTTAATTCGTGGCTAAATTTTCCTCTGCGCCCTCCGTGCTCTCTGTGGCTTGCGAATTTTCGACCAAAAGTGCGGGTAGTTGTCGACAAAAATCGAAAATTCTAAAAAAATTTTATCTCCTTTTCTCACAACCTCTTATCTCTGTCAATCCCGTCAAAAACACCCCAATTTTCGACTCAAACGCGCACATTCGCCCAATTATAGAGGCGCGTCTTTTTTGCCCCCGGC
>DAOVNI010000288.1 GCA_030630315.1 Phycisphaerae bacterium
AAGCTGAGGTCCTGGACTTTCAAATGACCGTTATTATATGATTTTCCAATGTTATCATTGTCTTAAGGCAGCTCCTGGTGTAAAATTCAAGCAATATATATCTGATAAAATTTCAAAACCGGGCGCTTACGGATATTAGGTCGGTGTAAATTTTTTCGACTATATATATCACACCTGTGAGGTCACAGGTTCGAGTCCTGTATCGCCCAATAAATTTTGAATTTCCAGGATGCATATGCCGCTGACCAGAATCCAGAAGCTCATCGGCGAAAGGATGTTAAAATCCAAGCTGAGCAAGCCCTGTTTTTACATCGAGTCGAAAGCAGACGTAACCGAGCTGATGAGTCTACGCCCCAGGCTAAGCAAATCATTGGGTGTCAAAATCACAAGCAATGCTTTTTTTATTCGTACGTTAGCGTTAGCTGTCAAAGAATACCCCCTTATGGTAGGCAGGCTTGATGGCGACAAGATTCAAATTGCCGATGCGATTAATGTTGGCTTTGCGGTCAATGCCCCCCAGGGTGTCATTGTACCGGTTATAAAAAACGCGGACAAAAAGAAGCTGGCTGAAATTGCGAGTGAGGAGAAGTTGCTTACCGAAAAAGCACGCAGCAATAAACTGGCACTTGAGGAGATGAGAGGAGAAACGATAGCCTTGAGCAACCTTGGAGTATATGGTACTGATTCCTTTTTCGGAATTGTACCGCCGCCGGCAAGTACTATCTTAGCCGTTGGCAACGTAGTCAAGATGGTCTGCCCTGAGGATAGCAATGGGAGCCCTAAAGCGGTGGTGCGTAAAATTACAAGTTTGACACTGGCGGTTGACCACAGAGTTATAAACGGGGCCTATGCGGCGGAATTTCTAAACTTCATTACAGAGCAATTGCAAACTCCCCAACAGTTGATTTGACAAAGAAGTTAGCGAAGCTGTGGTTTGACGGTGCCGGTTGAGTCGGCCTATGCAAGATATTTTATATCGGTACAATAAATCTATCTTGTTGTTTAATAAGGAGTGAGAAATATGAATCGGGATTTCAGAATTGTTTTTGTTTGCGTTGTCATTGGGACAACATTAGCTGCAACAGCATTGGCCCCGAATGCAGGCTGCGCCGATTGGATGCGGGGTATGGAACTGCTGGACAAAGACCACAAACGGAGGTAAAAACATCACTTTTTGCCGGTCCTGGTACCTCCATACTGGGCCAGGAGCCGGTCGACGGAGGCGCGAGGGTAGCAGATGGCCCGGTAGAGTGCCATTCGGCCACCATTTTTATGTAAGTCGGGATTTAAAAACTCCCAGACAATCTCGCCATCTGACGTCACTTCGAACAGGCGGCCTGAATCCGATTCGGCGATAAGCACGTTTCCGTTGGGCAGCCTTTGATTGGAGCCCCGTGACGGAGAGTAAAAGCTCTTCGGCGGGTCCGCCTTATATTGCCATACTATCCTCTCGCCGAAAGGGTCGAGCTCCAATACCCGGGTATATCCCCTGCGGCGAACAGCAGCATTTTGTCCGTTGTCGTAGATGAGCAAATGTCCGTTAGGGAGCATAGTAGGCATGTGCGGTCCCAGCAATTCACCGGGTCCCCAGGCCCAGACAACTTTTCCAGATTGCTTTTCGATTACTCCTATTGTGTCGATGTGGCGTCCGCAAAAAAGAATATTTCCCGCTTTGAATCTCGAATCTTTCCTGGCGGCAGGACTGTCGGGCAGTACCTCAACAGTGTTGATATGCGGCCAATCCCAGAATTTTTCATAAGGTGGAATTGTAAGGTTCACGTGCTCGGCAATCTCGCCGGCATGCTCCTCAGCTTTCCACTCCCAGACAACCTCGTTGTCCGGCGTCAATTCGACTATAATATCGCAGGCGAGTTTGCCGGAATGCGTCCATGGATTTTTCAAATTCCGCCTATCCACAACCAGCGTATTACCGTTGGGCAGCCGGAAGAAATCGTGATGAGCCCTCATCCGTCTTTTCCAGACAAGGTTACTGTCCCAGTCCAGCTCCAGAATCATAATGTCTTTGATGATGGCAACGAGGTTTCCATTGGGAAGCATTTCGGCGTAGTGCCAGGTTTTGCCTTGCGGATAGGACCAGTGATGCACTTCCCGTCCATCCAGGTCGATGAGGTGGGCGACTTCGGTAGCGCGGCTCGAGTAAAGCCTGTAGCCATTATCGCATTTGTCCCTCTTTAGAACCGTCACCCCTGATTGCTTTTTGGCACCGGCAGATAGTTTTGCCTCAGCAGCTTTTTCCCGCCCTACCACAACACCGCAGGAAATGCAGTTCACCAACATCAGTGAAGCAGCCGACAGGCCCATGGTTTTTAGAAAGTCGCGTCGTGTGTGATTAAGTGCGCTAATGTCCATTTCCATCTCCTGAGCAGAAATTTTTTTCATCCCTTTGCATTGAGTCATTTGCAAAAGAGTCTCTTGCTTATTTTGGTTATTGAGATTCAGGCCGGTTTTCTTCGGCCGTTGTTTCTGTAAATGCGTCATCCGACATTGCATCGACGGATTCAGAGACCGATGTTTGCGAATCGGGTTGTGGGATTGGCCTGATTTCGATGGGGGGCTTGTCCTGGTTTTGTTCGGCGTCGGTATCAGGTCTTTGGTTTGTATCCGGCGGAGTCCGCCCAGAGGCGGATTCCTGAGCCGCTTCACCGGCAGCAGATGGTCCTTTCATGTGTTCTAAAGTCT
>DAOVNI010000161.1 GCA_030630315.1 Phycisphaerae bacterium
AAGCCGAACTGATTAATAAAAATAATTTTTATACTCCTGCTTCTGGTGTTAAATTCCTGGACAGCCATATAGTAATTTGCCTCACCTCCGGACAAATCAGGCCAACCCTCACGGTGAGCCACGGGCCAATGATACCCGTCTTCCATATTATAAATATCCCGGCTTCGCCGCCGTGTTACTTCGGTCGAAAGGACAAGCAGTACCGCCGTTTTATTCTGTGCCCTGAACTCTTTTTCCATATGTTCGAGCACTCGCAAATCACGCCACATCCCCTTGCTTTTTACTAATCTTGTAACGTGTGTGAAGACAAAATCCGGCTTATAACCCAACAGGTTTTCGCAATACTGCTGCAGTTTTTCTTTTGATGTAAGCTTCTCGGCGGTGCTGATTCGATATGCAGGTATGCCGTTATAAACTATATCGATGTCGGCAGTTTCGAATTCCGGTGCGAGAAACCGCAATTCGCGGAGGACATAATCGCCTACCGCGTATATCCCGTCGCAGTATCTTGAGGCTTCTACGAGAGCGTGTTTGAAAAAAGAGCTCTGGTCGCCGAACACTTCGTTGACGTAAAGTTTGTCGTTGTAGGCCTCCTTGATAACATTATAGAACATCGTGTCGTGGCCGGAATGTTCTTCTACGATGCGGCGCATCGTCGCTACTTCGTGAGCATAAAAAACCGTTTTATAATCGCAGGAAGGTTCGAGAATAGCTGCCAATACCGTGGGCATTCCCATAAACTCGTGAGAAATAATGACCGTCGGCTCTTTAGCTGCGCCGATTGCTTTTAGTGCAGCAATTGCAACAGGCGCCAATCTGATATATTGTTCATAGTCCCACAGGTTTTCGTATAAATGGCTGCGGATGCCGAATTCCTCGAACAGGCGTTTTTTGAATTCGTTGACCACCCCCTTGTCCAGATGGCTTACGTCGATAAGCAGCACCTCCGGGGAGCTCTTTATCCCTGTCTGCTTGTCAACAAATGTCCGCCTGCCGTAGACGATACCTGTATTGTAGAAACTTTCAATCTTACGAAAGGCCGGAGCATATCCTTCGTTTACAAGTCCGTCAACAGTTGAATAGAGCACTTCACCATTTTCGCCGAGGCGCTCTAATACGGTGCCTTCGGTGGTAAACAACGGGCCGACGAGGATTGACCTGTCAACTGCGTCAAGATAAGATTTGCAGGTGAAAAGGCCTTGCAGGACGGCGCCTATACCGCCGATTTTCCCCACTGTCTCGTGGGTAACGTGCACTACCGTGGTCTCATTGGCCATATTAGATTTCCCTCCAAGTTGTATGAAGCTCGACCAGGTTGTTTTTACTGTCTCTCTGCATAAAATATAAGAAACAGTTTCATTACAGCCAAATTAGAGGGGTTTGTCCGGCCTGCTGTTTTATAGACCGAGAAAATCGTGGTAGATTTGCAGATTGAGGGTATTTTTCAGGACCTCTGGGCCGCCCCTGGAAATTTTTCTGCTTAAGAACTATCTCAAAACACAAAATATCATTCCGAGCGCAGCGAGGAATCTATCATTTCAGCCAACCAGACCCTTCGCTTCGCTCAGGGTGACAGATTTGAGATAGTTTCTTGTAGTTAGCTTATTCGCGTGCGGAGGTTTCTTATAAAGCCCGAAAGCACCTGCTGAGGTATATCAGCCAATTCCGGCTCAGGCATTTCGCTAAGCGCTATTCTGTCGAGAATCTCTACTGCCTGGGGGCCATAAGGGGCTATCGAATCTGCGGTTCTTTGGGCTTCGTCCAATTCGCCGTCCGCCATCAGCCGTAAATAGACAATTATGTTTTTCGTCAGCTCCTTATCGCTTATTTCAGGTGCTGACGCGGCGGCCCCGGGCGGTCCATCCGGGACCTCCCTTTCAAGCAAAATCTCTTGTGTAAGCTTGTGCGTCTCATCCATTAGTTGTTTTTGCTCTTCCAGGTCGGTTGCATCTATTGGCGCAAGTTTCAGGTCTTCATCAGCACTGAGGCCGGGGACATACACTTTGTTGTGGCATGCCGGGCACTTACCCCATTTGCCGCCGGTGTTGTCAGACGCCTCTATTTTTTTGCCGCAATGCTCGCAATGAAATATTATCGCCATTTTGTCACCTCTGACGAAAATTTTGGTTATTTATCCGTTTTATATTCCGCAACTACCTCGGTAGTGATTCCACCGCGAGGTCTAAATCGAGAGGCAACCTTCATCCAGCGGGGCTTACAGGCACCACTCAAGTCATCTAATATATCATTTGTCAGTGCCTCATAAAAAATGCCCTTATTACGGTAGCTTTGTATATAGAGCTTCAAGCTCTTTAGCTCGATGCATAATTTGTCGGGACAGTATTCGATGATAATCTCGCCGAAATCCGGCTGGCCCGTTCGAGGACAAACACTGGTAAATTCAGGACATCTGATTGTAATACAGTAGTCTCGCTCGGGACGAGGATTATCGAACAGCTCCAGTTCGGACTTTTTATTCATTTTATTGAACCTCGTAAAAATTCCGCTAAACTAATATAATAAATATTGATAACCTTGACAAGACTGAGGAAAAATGTTGGAAAAGAATAAAAAAGCAGTAGTTTTGCTAAGCGGCGGCCTTGATTCGGCTACAACTCTGGCCATTGCCCGCAGCGAGGGGTTCCGGTGCTATGCCGCCACTTTCAGGTATGGCCAGCGGCATCAGCGGGAAATCAAGGCCGCAAAGAATGTAGCTGAGTCTCTGGGGGCAATTGAGTTTCGCTACATCGATATTGCCTTAGCTCAGTTTGGTGGCTCAGCCCTAACTGATGTAGCCATTGAAGTGCCGAAGGATGGAGCCGATTTGGGCAATCCAGCTCAAATTCCGCCAACCTATGTGCCTGCCCGCAACACGATATTTTTAAGTTATGCTCTTGCCTGGGCCGAAGTGCTCGGTGCGTTTGATATCTTCATCGGTGTCAATACGACCGACTACAGCGGCTATCCCGACTGCCGGGCTGAATTCATATCGGCCTTTGAGAAAACCGCCAACCTCGCTACCGCCGCCGCCGTCCAGAGTAAAGGCCGATACCACATTCATACGCCGGTTATAAATATGACAAAGGCCGAGATTATTCTTGCCGGCACAGAAATGGGTGTCGATTATTCCCTTACGCATAGCTGCTACGATCCCGATTCCCACGGCAGAAGCTGCGGCCGATGTGATTCCTGCAGATTAAGATTAAAGGGCTTTGCCGAAGCAGGCTTAAAAGACCCTATTGAATATGTAAAAAAATAATGAATATCGAGATACGAAGCACGAAATACGAAACAAATATAAATGACTTGTCATTCCCGCGAAAGCGGGAATCCACCTTGCTGGAAAACGAAAAATGCGCGTAAACGAAATTTTTTATTCTTTGCAGGGCGAGGGATTTTTGGCTGGCGTACCCAGTGTATTCGTGCGTCTTGCCGGCTGCCCTTTACGCTGCCGATGGTGCGATACAAAATACGCCTGGGACGAAACAGCAGGGGCCCATTACAGCATCGAGAAAATTGTCCAGACCGTTCAACAAAACCGGAGCAAATTTGTGGTAATAACCGGCGGAGAGCCGATGATAAATCCGGATTTGCCGCAATTGGTGCAAAAGCTAAAAGCGTCTGGTAAACATATAACAATTGAAACAGCAGGGATTGCGTTTATACCGGCTCTGCCCTGTGATTTAATGAGTATCAGCCCGAAATTGAGCAATTCTACGCCGGACGACCCGAAACTTGCAGCGATTCACGAGGATTCGAGATTGGATATAGCCGTCTTGCGCGAGCTGATTGATAATTATAAATATCAACTAAAATTTGTCGTTGACTCCGAAGCCGATTTGCCGGAAATACAGCAGACAATAGAGGAAATAGGAAACGTCGATTCGGAAAAGGTGATGTTAATGCCGCAGGCGGCTACAAGGGATGAGCTTTTAGCCAAATCCCCAATGGTGGCTGATTTATGCAAACGCACCGGCCTTGCATTCTGCCACCGTCTCCAGGTTTTGCTCTGGAATACTGCAAGAGGAAGGTAGCTTCGTCCAACCTGATGATGAGCAAAAATTCCTTTGACAGTATTCACCGTGTATGGTAGACTTCTAAATAAAGAAGGAGACTTGCTATGCTATTTACTGAAGGAAGACGAGAAGGTGTATTTAAGATGTGCCTTAATTTTTCAAGTATTCTTCTGGCAGCAATGCTTGCTTCAGAATTCTTTGTTAAATTCTCGATGGTTTTAAGGACCTCTTTAGGTGTGGCTTTAATTCTCTTAATTACATTGGGAATAATTGCCTGTCCTCCTAAGAAACAAGTAAGGGAGTGAATAATATGGCTTTAACAGCTGCAATAATTGTTGGAGTATTAGCGATAATCGGGCTGGTTCTCTTTGCCATTGACCGCTGGCGTGTAAAAAATCAGCGTCGGTAGTGGATATGCACAGGCGCACCAGTTTTGCATTCTGCCAGCGCCTCCAAATTCTGCTCTGGAACAACCAAAAAGGCACATAGAGTTGCTTCAGATAGCGTCCAGCGGCAATAAATCTTCTTTATGCTAAAGTTAATATCGCAAAGAGAAAGCCAACCACAACGATAAATGAAATAGTTACGACTGTTGCTTTAGCATAAACGTCTGGCCAAGCAATTACACCCATCACAAACGC
>DAOVNI010000222.1 GCA_030630315.1 Phycisphaerae bacterium
GACCTTAAAGAACTGCAGGCTATCGGCGTGCCGTACCACTACGATGCCAGAACCGGCGGCTATACCATAGAGCCCGAATTTTTCCTCCCGCCCATAGATTTGAACCTCCAGGAAGCACTAAGCCTGCTTCTGCTGGCCCACAAGGCAAGCAACCAGATACAGTTGCCGTTCAGAAATTCAGCCCTGCTGGCCGCTCTGAAAATCGAAAACAATCTGCCTGCCAAAATCAGACAACACTGTAATACAGCCCTGCGAAATATCTCTACCAGGCTCGGCGCTCAGGCACCAATTCGCCGTCCTGGCGGACTTGATAAAACCTTCGCACAATTGCAAAAGGCCATCACCAAGAAACGCAAGGTGAACATTAGCTACCACTCGCTTTTCGAGGGCAAAGTTATTGAAGTCGAGCTGTGTCCCTATCATTTGCTCTACAACCTCCGGGCCTGGTATGTAATCGGCCTCTCCAACCTGCACAAAAGCATCCGCACATTCAAGCTTAACCGCATCAAGGAATTAGAAAGTACGGAGAAATGCTTCCTGGATGGCGAGAAATTCGATTTGTATGACTACCTCGGCAGGGCCTGGTCAATGATACCGGAAGGCAGAATCTACAATATTAAGCTGCGGTTCCTGCCCAAAGTAGCTAATAATGTCACCGAGGTACAATGGCACAGCACACAAAAAGTCACTCGCAACAGCGATGGCTCCGCCACTGTCGAGTTCCGCGTCGACGGTCTCGGTGAAATAAGCTGGTGGGTCCTCGGCTACGGCGACCAGGTCCTGGTCCTGGCACCGAAAGCTCTCCGGGACAAAACCCTGAAAGCCGCTAAAAATATGATTAAACTCAACGAACAGATATAAACCCCACCAGTTGCAGCTTCGTATTATAACAGCCGTTTTCCGCCGACCTTGGTCTTTTATGCCATCAAAAGTTGCACTAACGTAAACCCCCTTCGTATATACATAACGAAACTTCTAAATACTTGTATATCTGATAATCAATATTTTATTTAATCACCCGTATACCAACGTTTAGGCACATTGTCCCCTGTAGTTTCTTCAAGGGAGCTAACATGCCCATCCAGCCATAGAATATTAGCTCTTCCGCCGGTTTTAAACCGTTCACTAATTCTTATATTATGTCTGAAAATGTCCCGATAGAATCTTGCACGACTGCCTCCCTCTCGATAATGCGTTAGATTCATAGCACCAGGTGAATCATTATTATGAAACATGTCTCGGACGTCGTTTTCAACTCTTGGTTCAATATGGTCGTGAGCTACAATAAATTGTGAATGATGTCGTATCCCAGTTACATTTCTGCCCCTGGTATACTTATGATTCAGAGCATACGCTGCCTCCTGAATTGCGGCAGGGTCAACATTATATATTAATTCTGGAACGCGTCTTAAGCTCGGGCAACCAAAAATCTTAGTTTCTTTTATATGAGCTATATACACAATACCCCAATAGGCATCTTCATCATCAGTTTTTTTAAAAACACCCGGCGAATCGTACCACAGATATCTGTTAGCCCGGTGCGAATTAGGCATTGTGTCATCATTGTCGTCCAAGTACATTAACACAACTAACCCCACATTTCTTAAATGTGCTCTACAGATTACTTCCCGCGCACTTTCCTTGGCTTTTCGCATAACAGGCATCAATATCGCCATCAATATCGCAATGATGGCAATCACCACCAAAAGCTCTACTAACGTAAATCCTCTTCGTTCAGTCACAATGATACTCTTTCCTTTACCCCTCATTACTTTGCCTTTCGCCATTCTGTTTTACGTGCTCGGCAAAATCACAACCCTCTGGAGGTAACGCCTATATAGGTACAATAAGGGTACGAGCACCTTCTTCTACTCCAAACAGCTCTTTCTTTCACAATTTTTACTATTCTATCATATAATTAAGTCCCTTTCAAGGCCTATATTCCTAATTTACACAGAATTTTACCGGCCTCAGTGCCCGTCCTGCTGTTATGACCTGTGTGCAAATAGGATGCCTGCCCAAGGTATCGCCGTAGAACTTGCTGTTTATCCGTTCCGAAGTGGTACAACTTACCCTTAATCTTCTTGCAATATTGTCCGATTGGATTTAAAGTAATTAGTGCTTGTCTGTATGTCTCAACAAATAGGCACAACAGTTTGCTTTAAAGGCAGTTACGCCAACGTAGCTCAACGGTAGAGCTCTGGTTTTGTAAACCAGTGGTTGTCGGTTCGAATCCGACCGTTGGCTTTCATTCGTATTGCGTCGTGCGTATTGAGTGTTGCGTAAAAAACTGATGCAATGCCGGCAAACCAGAATACCCAACAGGATATTAGAAGATTATTGCTGCATAGCCGACACTCTCGGCGCTTGTGGTGCCCATCCTGCGGCGCATTACCTCATTACTATTGGTGTGTGCAAGGAGTAGGCCTTCGGTTTTGCCGAGTTTTTTTGCGGCAGCAACCGCCGCGGCGGCTGCGCCGGCGCCACAGGCATTACAGTTCTCGGCTGCGCTGGTGAGCAAACTCTGCGGCTCAAGCTTCAGGGCTAAATCAATAAACTTTTGGTCGTTGACCCTGTCTGCCCACTTCAAAGCCTCCGCACCCGTTCCCATCGGTGTAAAGCCGTAACGCGGACCGTAATGGGTCAAATCGGTCGAGCCGATGCAAACGATTTTCTTGTGCTCGTCGGCGCTGATAATGCCACCAACACTCGTACCCAACGCTACCGCCTGCCCCCCCGGCGGGACCAGAATGGGCAGTATCTTTGCACCGGCAAAGAGATACTGTATAAACGGGAGCTGCACCTCGATACTATGCTCGGCTCTGTGGGGCGCAGAGTCGCTGACGGCCGTACCGCTGCTCAATACGGCACCGGCCAACTCCTCATCAATAGCAACTTCACCGAGCGGCGTTATCCAACCGCCGGTCTCATAAACAGCCGGCGATTGGCCAAAGTAACCGTGGGCGGCTCCGAATATTACAAAGGTATGGATCTTTTCGTGCCGCTGTTTTACGGCTGAAAAGACCAACGCCGCCAAACTGCCGCTGAATGTCCAGCCGGCGTGCGGAACAATGCCGGCTACTATCGTTTCAGGCAACGACTCGCTTAGCGTTCTTTCCTCGAGGCACTCGTTGATTTCATCCACGCAGGAATCGTGCCGGCCGGGATAAAATTGACCTGCAACAATGGGTTTTCTCGCTTGCATTTCTTGCACCTATTACTTGCATTTATCGTACTGGGTAGTTATTATTACCCGATAATTGAAAACTCCGAATTATTGTAACCTCTCCGGAAGGAAAAACAAATGGTATCTGGAAAAACAGCTCCGGTAGCAGTGGTGATGGGCTCGGACAGCGATAAGGACGTAATGCAGAGCTGCATCGATACGCTTTCCGACTTTGGCATTGAGCCGGTGGTGCGTGTGATTTCAGCCCACCGGACGCCCCAGATAGCCGCTGAATTCGCCGAGAATGCCGCTAAAAACGGGATAAAGGTGATAATTGCCGCCGCTGGTATGGCCGCTCATCTGGCGGGTGCCTTAGCTGGACGAACGACACTGCCGGTTATTGGAGTACCATTAATCTCGGCAGGCGGTTTAGAGGGCGTTGATGCGCTATTGAGCACGATACAAATGCCGCCCGGCGTGCCGATGGCAGCTATGGCAATAGGGGCGGCAGGTGCCAAAAACGCAGCCATTTTCGCCGTCCAAATCC
>DAOVNI010000262.1 GCA_030630315.1 Phycisphaerae bacterium
GTACTGGTCTGACAATTGCCTGAAAGTCCGCATCGAGTATGCTCAGCCTGTTCTGTCGTGGGATTGGACCGGCCCGACGACCACGACGACGGACGAGATTCGTCTCTGTCCCTGCATGCAGCCGCAGGCCGGCGATCTTTTTGCAGGAGCGCAGCTTTGACGGGCCGAACGGCGTGTCGATATCAACTTCCTACTACTGGCCACCGCCACCCGGAACCTACTTTTTCACCTATCCGCTCGCTCGTTTTGTCGAGACCGTCATTGAAGGATATACCAGCGAGCCAATCGTCCTTAGTGGCTACTACTCACAAACCTATCGGCCAGAGCACCACAATTTCGGAGCACAATTTCTCTTCGAGCCCCGGCTGGAAGCCAGTATCTCCCAGAACATTCTGGACGAACTGCGGGCGCAGGATATTCGGCTGATTCATTTGATTCTGGATTTCCTGACTGGTTATAACAACAGCGTTACAACCTATGGCTTCGAGGGCAAGCCGTTCTATCCGGCCGACCTTGACTATGACGACGACACGGATCTAACGGACTTTGCACACTTTGCCCCACGCTGGCTGAATACCGTTTGCGATGAGTGCAGCGGGGCCGACCTTACCGGCGACGGGCAAGTAGTGCTGGACGATTTGTGGGAATTCGCCGACAATTGGCTGGCGGGTATTGAATAGACTCAAGACTCAAGACCCAAGACTCAAGCGGGACTAACTGTCGGCGTTTTTCTTTATCTGCGAGAGAGGGATGTTTAACTTATCGATGAGGCGGTTTAGACGGCGACGTTCGACGCCAAGAATTCTTGCGGCAGCGAGCTTGCGGCCTTTGGTGAATTCGAGGGTCCGGGTAATAATCTTGCGTTTTACTTCGTCAAGAGTGGGTAATTCATTTTTTGGATAAGAGGGAGTGTCGGCTATTATAATTTCGAAAGGCAGTGCAGCAGGCTGAATTTGTCGGCCCGGCGTTAAGATGTAGGCGCGTTCCATAGCATTGGCAAGCTCACGGACATTGCCGGGCCAGGCGTAATTGATAAGAAGCTTTTTGATAGTGGGGCTGATGACCTTTAGCGGTTCGCCGTAAAAAGCGGCCTGGTTTGTCAGGAAGTATTCGGCCAGAGGCAGGATATCTGCTTTGCGCCGGCGAAGCGGTGGAATTTCGAGATTAACCACGTTGAGCCGGTAGTACAGGTCGGCGCGAAAAGTTCCTTCTTCGACCATTTCGTGGAGGTTACGGCTGGTGGCAGAGACGACACGGACATCAATGGGGTAAAATTTTGTTGAGCCGAGGGGTGTTACCGAGCTTTCCTGGAGGACCCGGAGCAATTTGGCCTGCAATTCAACGGGTATTTCGCTTACTTCATCGAGAAAGATTGTGCCGCCATTTGCGGCCCTGAAGAAGCCGAGGGTATTGTCAATAGCACCGGTAAAGGCCCCCCTGACGTGGCCGAACAGTTGACTTTCAAACAACTGGCCGGTTAAGGTGGCGCAATCAACAGGGACAAAAACCCTGTCGGCCCTGTCGCCGGCATAATGGATCTGGCGGGCGACCATTTCTTTGCCCACGCCGGTTTCGCCGGTTATTATTACGGGGGACTTTCGTGCGGCGATGACTTTGACTGTCTCGAGAATCGAAGTAAGCGCAGGAGATTGGACAACAAACTCATCCTGAACCCTTCGACTCCTGTTGAATGCAGAGGACCATAAGCGCTTGTTTGTCAAAGGCCTACTTAAGTCACCCGCAATCCTTTGCGTTGAATCGCTATTGTTGTTTTGTGCCATAGGGCTCACAAAACTTTTTTTACCCCCGTCGTTTTGCTTCGCAAATCGAAGCAGCGGGGGGAAAATCACCCTTACCGTTTCGTTAGTGGGATAGCCCACGGTATAACAACCGGAGCGTTTTCACCCACTCCTCTTAAAAAGAGATTAACGTATTAAACAAAGAAAGTCAACAAAAATTATAGGACGTTGGCGGATTTTTCGTAATTTACCGCCGAGAACGGAAATAGATTGTTTCTTGAATTGTAACCGTTCACGGTGGCAAAACGGCGTTTTTATGTCATTACGAGGCCTTTAGGCCGAAGCAATCTCAAATTTTCGCAGACTACGGACTGGATTCCTGCTTTCGCAGGAATGACGAGCTCAGGCAATCAGCAATTAGCTCCATCGGGTGGGAACAAGAGCTGCAAAAACTGTAAGTACTTGATGTGTATTGGGTTATGGGTTTTGACAGAGAGGTTCAACATTTGATGACCATCTGTCGTTTGGAAGCGCAGAGGAAAGCGAGCCAAAGGGCGAGTCGAGAAATCTGGTTTTTAATAGATTTCTCCACTTCGCGATGCTGCGCATCGCTTCGGTCGAAATGACTCATGGACTTTTCTACAGAGCAAAAATCGACAATTATTTTTTCCCCCGGCTTAAACATATCAGACCTTATACTCGCCTTTCTTGACATAGGCAAATCCCCGATTATTGTAGGCCATAGCTAACCTTGGGTTCATCTCAAATGCCCTGTCGTAATCTGAAATGACCAGGTTATACGATGATGTGTCACCACTTATAATCATATCAACCTCAATTGGATATCTGCGCGATTTAGAAATAATACCTTACCCTCAATCCTATCCAGAAATCGTTCAGCTTTTCTCCGTATTCAGTGTATGAGTCTCCGATAAGAAAGGTTGTTCTGAGTCGCAGTTCTAAATTTTTGACACCGGTGTACAATAATTCGGGGCCGATAGAAAAACTTCCATCATTGATATTAAATATCCCCGTTAGTGAGGGCGTAAAATATAATATATCAAACGGTTCTTTCTGACTGACGCGTAGATAAAGATAGTCTCTCATGGGATTTTTTCTGTTGTAGCTGCCTCCAGCTATGTTTGATGCTTCTTTTAAAAGAGAATCATCGCCTGATGTAAGATACGTATCGTAACCCTTGTCTATGAACGAGAAGTAGTCTGTCATTTCGCTCTCAGCAAAGCCTGTCGCATCGTGAAA
>DAOVNI010000258.1 GCA_030630315.1 Phycisphaerae bacterium
GAGGGTGAGGGGTTTGACCCGGACGCTGTACCGGATCCACGATACGGTGAAAATCTTTACAAGCCGGCGGGCAGAGGCCTGCTTCTTATGCGCTCGTATATGGATGTGGTTGAATTCAACGAAGGTGGCACTCGTGTGTATATGGCCAGATATAGAGGTAAGCCGCAGTTAACAAGAAGCCGGGGCGAAACACAGGCATAATCAATAGCGGCCCTTGACAACGACATCAAGGGCAGGCCCGGTAACGGATAAGGAGAAATAATCAAAAGATGTTCAGGAGAGTTTTTATTGTTTGGGGTTGTTTGCTTGTTCTGGGCGGCTGTGCATATAATGATGAGCCGATGCCCGAGATTACATATACTCCGACGTCTCGGGTTGTTTTGCCGCCGGTTAGAAAAGCATTCCAAAACCCGGTGGGAGCTGATAGAAATATTCCGCGAGACTGGTTACCGCCTTCTCGGGTGGAAAAGAAATGGACAGCTATAGTGATACATCACTCAGCGACGGAAAATGGAAACGCAGCTATATTCGACAAGTGGCACAGGGAAAACAAATATTGGGAAGGGGTTGGCTACGATTTTGTTATAGGTAACGGAACCAACAGCAGTGATGGTGCGGTTGAGGTTACGTTTCGCTGGCGTAAGCAGCTTACAGGAGCACATTGTAAGACACCTAACAACTGGGCGAACGAAAAGGCGGTGGGAATTTGCCTTGTGGGCAACTTCAATCGAACCGTACCTACAAGGCGGCAGATGCAGTCTCTTGTGAAATTAGTTCGTTTTCTGCAAAACCGGTACAGGATTCCGAAAAGCCGGGTTTACGGTCATAAGACCACTCCGGGGGCGCGAGTAACTGACTGTCCTGGAAAAAGGTTTTCGATGGCCAGGCTAAAATCGATGCTTGATTTTTGAGTTGATACAATTCTTGATTCTCGATACTCGTAATTGGTTAATTGGTTAATTAACTACTCTCCACTCACCATTTAACCACTCACAATTTAACTACTCACCATTTCCGTGAGCATCCAGCATCCGGATAGCGTACTGGGTCCCATAAACTCACATCTGAACTCAGTAGCACACCAACTCGGTCAGGTATGTGTTTAGCGTAGAAAGCCGGTGTTTTGGGGCGTTTATCGAGGTTTTCCATTCTGGCCCCCGGTTGGTGCGGGACGCTTTTCCGACAGAGTTAAACCAAAATATCATACGCCAAGCAAGCCTGCGTTTGATTATACCGAAGTTTCTGTTGGTGGCGTTATTTTGAAAGCGAAGCGAGGAGCCGATTGAATGGATATGTATGACTCACTGTTTTCTCCGGGCGGTGTGCTAAATGAACAAATTGCCCGGCAGCTTTTTGACATTCTGCCGGAGCGGGGCCCTATTGTGGTAATCATAGATAAAGAGGGTAACCGCTGGCCCAGCCACTCTGAAAAATTTTCCGAGCTGAACATCAGCGAGTCGTTTTTGAGAGGACTCTGCGGTAAAATCGATGACGGTACTGAGCCGGTTATAACTCAAGTAAACGACTTCAGCATTGTTGCTGTACAATTGGCTACGGAGCGGACTAATTGCGGTTATGTGATTATTGTTCTGCCACAATATAGTCCTGAATCAACCCTGATAAATATCGACCTGATTGAAGCGCTGCTCAATCAAATCGGTTTGATAGCCAGGCTGATAGAGAAGAACAACCTGCTTTATGAGCTTCAAATGAAACAGTGCAGCGTGTACGGTCAGAGCGACAGAGCTTCGAATTGATTTTCGTATCCGGTATTTCATATCTGGTATCACATTTCTACAGTTAATCAAAATCAATAAAAGTTTGGGTTGTGTTTAAGGGTGGGATTGCTATAATTCGTATTGCGTATATCGTACCGCGTATATCGTATTACGCAATAGCATCAGGCACGACGAATAAGTTTAAATTGAGGTAACAAGTGAAATTCCAGGTTTTTAGAGGCGGCAAGGTTGTAGATAAATTTGCGTTATGCGGCGCTTATCTTTTCGGGACCGACGGGGTCGGCGTTCGGCGAGCGAAGATTACATTCAAGAACGGGGTTATCGAGTGTAAGAAGCCAAATCTGGAGACAGCGGGACTGGCATTGCTGTGGCCTATTGACGGTTTCGGTAAGGTGCTTTTACCGACCACTTGTCTGCCCGAAAGAACCCGCCTGTATAATTTGAATGTCGAGATAGCACGGGCAAAACTAATGCAAATCATTGACAAGCGAGAAGACTGGTCGTTCTTTGACAGCGTGGAGGGCTTAGAAGATATTTCGAAAGAGGCACAGAATTTGTTCGTTCAGGCAATTCAAAATATAACAGAGGCACCACTGGCGTCTAAATTAGCAGATGAATCCCTTAAAAAAGCCATGGTTTTTTCTGAAAAGCTGGCAATAAAACAGGCTGAATCGCTTTTTGAATCAAGGAGCAGGAACCACGGTTTTGGGCGAGGCTGCCTTGGGTGCAAAATAGACCCTATGCAGATTAATAATTCTAAATATGTTGAGAAGCTGCTGGAATTGTTCGGCTCTGTAACGATACCCATAAACTGGGCGCAGATAGAGTCTCATAAAGGCAGTTACGATTTTTCAATGGTTGATAAGTGTATTGATGTGCTTGGCAAGAAGAAATTGGCAATCGGTGCAGGTCCGCTGCTTCGTTTCTCGAAGGAATATCTGCCGAAGTGGCTGCTCCGTAAGGGGGCGGAGTTTGAAAAGATTCGCGAAACTGCGTATCAATTCGTGTTGAATATAGCCGCCCGGTATTCAGGCAGTGTTCGTGGGTGGTGTGTTGTAAGCGGTCTGAATGCGTTTAATCATTTTGGGTTCAACTTCGAGCAGGTTCTGGAAATGACGCGTGCGGCTAATATGGCTGTAAAAGCGGCCAGTGACAGGGCATTGAAGATGATAGAAATCAGCAACCCGTGGGGCGAATATTACGCGACAACACCTAATACGATTCCGCCGTTGGTGTATATGGATATGGTTGTGCAGAGCGGTATTAATTTTGATGCGTTCGGATTGGCTATGCGGTTCGGGAAAAATCA
>DAOVNI010000033.1 GCA_030630315.1 Phycisphaerae bacterium
GCCTGTGCACTGTGCGTGGATGCCTGCCCCGACGTTTTTGAGATGGGTGAGGAGATAGCCCAGGTTACCGCTGAGGATGTTCCTGCCGAGCACGAGGACGCTGTTCAGCAGGCCGCCGACGAGTGTCCGGCCGAGGCAATTATCGTCGAATAACCGCCATCAACAAGACGCTATGCGGAGAGCTGCTGACTTCTCTCGCAGGCTTTTTTGATAGCTTCTGCTATCAAGGGGCCGAATCCGCCCTCTGCGAAGACTTTCAGGGCTGCTTCGGTTGTTCCGCCGGGCGAGGTGACTTTTTGCCGAAGCTGAGCGGGGCTCTCACCCCTATTATCAGCTTCAACGGCAAGCAGAGCGGCGCCTTTAGCAGTCTGGAGGACGAGAGTCTTCGCTACGTCGTCAGGCAGTCCTGATTGGCCTGCTGCCTTTATCATCTCTTCCATCAAAAGAAAATAATACGCAGGCCCACTGCCACTCACCGCCGTAACCGCATCGATCAGGCCTTCATCATCAACGACAACCGCTTCACCGACTGCCGAAAAGATTGATTTTGCCTTCTCCAGCATCGGCTTGGCCTTGTCATTGGCAAACAATGCACTGGCTCCTTCGCTGATTAAAGCGGGCGTGTTGGGCATAACGCGGACTATTGCAACGTCGCCGAGAGCATCAGCAATTTTGGTGACTTTGACGCCCGCCGCAATCGATATAATAAGGGTCTCAGGCTTGAAGGCGAGTTTTATGCTTTCGAGAGCTTCGGTCATATTCTGGGGCTTGACGCTTAAGACAAGGATGTCAACCTTCGCGGCCAGCCCGGCATTATTCTCAAGAGGGACGACATTATATTTTTCAGCAAGGAACTTAAGCCGCTCGGCCCTGATGTCACTTATAAATACATTTTCCGGTTTGTAAACTCCGGCGGCTGTTATGCCCTTTATCAGGGCCTCAGCCATATTCCCGCTGCCGACAAAACCGATTGTGTCCACTTCTTTCTCCTTGTGATTATTGACTACAACGCCTGAAACCTTAGCCCCCGACTTTATGTCGGGGGTTCTACCTTTATCGGGGGTTTTACCTTCCCAACCCATCAGGATAAACTTGAGAATAAACCCCCAAGATAAACTTGGGGGCTAACAGTTTATTGATTGTGCTTCAGAACATAATCAATCTTACTTTTTAGCTCATCTTTATTAAAACAATATCTCTTATCGTATCCTTTTGTCCACAACCTACCAACAAATCCATTTGCTTCCAGTGCCAGCCTTGCAGCGTTCTTGTAATGACTCAAGACTTTGCCTATCGGCTTGGCAATAGAATTCAATACTATATGAACATGGTTTGAGCATACTGCCATGGCATATATCTTTTGGCTCAGACTTTCAGCTTCACTCAGGACGGCGTCTTGGACAATTTTCTGTTCTTTCTGGTTCAACTTAACGGTTTTTGTTTTTTGCATCGCCATATTAGCCTGCCGCAAACCGATATTTTCCCTCAGAACTTTACCGTTCTTGACATATCCACGTTCGTCACCTTACAGCCAACTACCATAGGCTGTCCACGTTAGCATATACCCCACCATCTTCTTCATAACCAAACCCCATTTAGCCCCCGACTTTATGTCGGGGGTTTTCCTCTCCTTTGAATTTTTCGCTTTACGTTTTTCGTCTCTTGCTATACCCTACACTTTATACCCTAATTTAAGGAAAGGTACAATGCAAAAACAAGTTGAATATTCCGATGCCATAAAAACCAAGTATCCGGAGCAGGTGGTAATAGCCATCGCCAGGGACAAGGCCGGCCGGGCCAACCCTGTTACGTTAGGCTGGACAATGATTGTATCGGGGACCCCGCCAATGATGGCAATAGCCGTCGCAAGCAGGCATTACTCAATCGAGACCATCAGGCACTCGAAATGCTTTACCATTGCGTTTCCATCCTCGGAGATGGCCGATGCGGCACTTTTCTTCGGCTCAAGGTCCGGCAGGGACACCGATAAATTTGCCGAATTCGAGTGCAAAACAGAGCCGGCCAAAGCCATTGATTCGGTACTTTTGGCCGAGGCCGTGGCGAACTTCGAATGCACACTCGAATCAGAAACGCCCGCCGGCGACCATATAATCTTTGTCGGCAAGGTCGTTTCCTCTCATACGAACACCGAGCCGAAGAAGCGGCTGTACACCGTAGGCCCAGGCCATAAATTGGGCTCGGCTTCCTGAAATACCGCCTCTTACCGTTAATGGGTAGTAGTCTGTCAAGATTGAATTGGTAAGTGCCATTGCGAGCGAAGCGAAGCAATCTATATTTAGCCTGCGGTTTTACCGCAGGTTTGGATACACGAAATCAGTTGACTTTTTCGCCAAGGGTGGTTACTTTATGACAGTAAAGTCAGGTATGGCTGCCAATTTAACCAGCAAGCAAAGCCAATACCTGAATTTCCGAAAAAGAAAGTGTTAAGCAATATTATTCCTATGATTGATATAGAAAAAATCAAACCAGAGATTGAACGGGTATGTCGGCGTTTGCCAGTCAAACAATTAGGCCTGTTTGGTTCTGCTTTGAGCCGGAATTTCTCTCAAGCCAGTGACGTCGACGTTTTGGTGATTTTCGATTCGGGCGAAAATATTGACCTTTTCGATAAGTATTTTGAATTAAAAGAGCAATTAGAAGAAATATTTAAACGAGACGTTGATCTGGTTGTTGATAGAAAATTCAGAAACCCTGTCTTAAGAAAATCTATTGACAGGACAAGGACCGTCATTTATGAACGATGAAACAAGAAAAAACCTTATTGATGTCCTTCAGGCAGCCGAGGAGATACAAAATTTTGTTCGCGGAATGGATTTCAAGGCATATCAAAACAAGCCTGTTACCAAAAGAGCTGTCGAAAGAGACTTTGAAATTATTGGAGAAGCTCTTAACAGGATTAAGGACACAGATGACGAATTACTGGAAAAGATTTCCGAGCATCACCGCATCATAGGGTTCAGAAATATCTTAATTCACGGTTATGATATTGTTGATGAGGCCATTGTATGGCAAGCCGTTACAAAACACCTGCCGATTTTAATCAGAGAAATAAAAGAAATACTGAGCGCCTAACAAAGTACGGCAGATAAATTCGGAAAATATGATGTGCTTTTGTTAGCGACAAGGCCGGCAATGGCGAACCGGCAAATTTTGTAAATCCACGAACGCCCGACTGTCGGCATAATACCCCTTTGCCCAAAGTCAATAAGTAATCCCTTGGAAACGACTTAGGCCAGTTCTCCTTCTTATTAGGCCTCTTATATGATTTCCGTATAACATCACGAACTTCTCGTCATTCAGAGGAATCCTAACCGCTGCAGTGCCTTCAAAAAACACAAAAAATTCCGACCTGTCAAGATTAAATTGACAAGTAAATATCCGGTTTCTTTTTGCTTAATACAGGGATTTGACTTAGGAAACCGTGTACTCAACCGTTACCCTGCTCTGCGAAGCTGCGCAGGGCGAAGCAGAGTAATCCTTGGATTATCACTTGATTTTGGGCAATTCGACAAGCTAATTGCATCTAAGTTGCGTTCTCTGGCCGATAAACCTCAGAAGCCAATCTCTAATCTCTAATCCACTCAAGAATCCATCATCAAGCATCGAGTATCGAGAATCCAGAATCGAGCAACGATTTGCTAAGCCTTGTCCTGTGCGTAGCCAAAGAAACCAATCTCTAATCTCTAATTCTCTAATCTCTAATTAACTCCCCTTAACCCTCGCCCGCTCAGACGTTACCAGATCTGCTCGTACGAGCCTGTTTTATTATTTGAGGTTTGGGTTCTTGCCCTGTAAGGCTTGTTATCCTCAAGGCCCTTTATGCCTTGATTACGAAGCTTTCGCTTCCAACAGTAATTAGATCAGATGCTCGGAAAGAGCGATCGCAAAACGGGGCTGTGGGCGATAACCTGCAGCCTCCTTTTTGGGCCCACAATGGGACTCTTTGAGTCAGCAAATCCGTACAACCCTACTACAACCCGAAAGCCCATTATCTGCCAATTCCGCAAAAACAGCCAATTTATAAGTTCTTTATTTTCAGTGACTTATGGAAAAGTGAAAAGTTGTGTGACGGTTTCAATGACCGGTGCGACCTCTTGGGCATGTCGTGGTGATTGAGGGCGGAAGTCCCTGAACTTGTTTTGACAGCGATTCCATACGGTGGTAAGTTATTTGTAAGGTCAAGAAAACTTTAGCTGAAGCGTCAGGTTTTGGTGCAAGGATGATTGAACTGGATGGCATAAAGTCCGAGAGAAGGAGATACTATTTTTTTCTGAATCCCTATGGAGATGCCGCTTTCACTAAGTGCCCAAAATGTGAGAGCAGCACAAAAATACGCAAATTTCCACTGGTTATTCACATCGACCCTCAGCAGCTTTTGCTCTTGAACAAAAAATGCCGCTACTGTGTTAAATGCGATTTGATAATAGCCAAAAAGTCCGAACTGGAATCCTTAATGGCAGCTTGTTTTGAACCATCTAAGCCACAAATAATAGGGAACAATTATCTTGTGATGGGCGTCGCTGAAAGAAGGGATTGGCTGGAAAGCAAGAAGGGCAAAATGCCGCAAGGTGAAACAATAGAGCGCATGTTGGTGTTCAAAGACATTCTGAATTTCGAACCAGTACAAGCTGGATGGTATCGCGAGGGTGAAAATGCCCGCCGTGTCTGCGACATGTCGCGACAGGAAGGATATAGGCGACGACAAAAGCGATAGTCTAATGGCTGGTTGAGACGAGATGAAATTCAGAAAAGAAAAAAAACCATGGACACAATCCCGATCTTGAAGCCCCAAAGGGGGGGGATTACTACGATTGACCATGACATAAGCAGATTCACGATGTCCATTATGATTGTGGCATGGGCTTCCAGCCCATGGAAACACGGCCAGGATGGCCGTGCCACAGCTGTTCAGATAAGCTGCGAACGTTAGCTCTCAATCTTAAATCTCAAATTTGAAATCTCAAATCTCAAATGGCAACAGGGATTTTAGTACGCCTGTCAGAAGCGTATGTACGCCTGTCGGAAGCGTATGTACGCCTGTCGGAAGCGTATGTATCCATATCCATATCCATATTTGACTTTGAGCTTTTCATAGGCGTCCTCTTCATTTCAGAACTATAATAGTCCGGCCCTTGGACGGATTGTACGCCGAGGCTAACATTCACCCCGTTAGATATTTCAAAGATAGCAGCAAGATTGAAAACAGCGTGAAATTATCTAACGGGGTCAATCTCCTGGCAGACGGAAAAACAAAGACTCTTCGAGAAAATAACTCGCAGCCTCTTAATAGTTGCATATACTGGCACGTGTGGTCACGGGTGATTTTACCCGAGGCAATCCGTTTGCCAGACCGTAGAGGATTCGACATGGCCAAGTACTTATCACTCGCTTACAATCATTTAACTTTAGGCTGTCCGGTTTTCAGTCCCTACTCTGGCTCTGGTATTCATACTGCCAATATCCACAGAGTCTTAGTTGGGGTTGCGTTTATTGTGCTGTGCCTGATGATCGCTCCAACTATTTTAGCGGAAGAGCTCTACGTTGCCCCGACAGGCAACAACGCCAATCCTGGCACGCTCCGGGCACCACTGGCGTCTCTAACAGAGGCTAAGAAGCGTGTACGCCGTATCAGGAGCGAGGCCAAAGAACCTGTCACCGTTTACCTGCGCGGCGGGATCTATTACCTGCCGGAAACGGTCCGATTCGAACCGGACGATTCCGGTACAGCCGAGGCTCCCATCACGTACGCGGCTTACAGCAACGAGAAGGTTGTCATTAGTGGCGGTGTGGAGCTGTATCCGAAGTGGAAAACAAACAGAAACGGCATCCTCAAGGCGAAGGTGGATCTGCTGTTTGGCGAATTCGATCAGCTTTTTGTGGATGGCAAGCGACAAATCATGGCACGCTGGCCGAACTATCAGTCCGACCAACGTGGCGTCGATGTGGGCTACACCACAGGCATCGAGGAACCAGTCAAGCCAATCCGGAAGTTCGTGTACGACCCGTCAAAGTTCTCGCCCAGGCGGTGGGCGCGGCCGCATGAGGCAATCATCCACATCTTCCAGGCCCACTATTGGGGCAACCTGCAGTGGCGCATCGGTGATATCGACTTCGACACGCGCACAATAATACTTGGCGAGGGAGGCTGGCAGATAGGCTCTCTGTGGTATGCCGAGCGTGCAGCCTACATCAATCCCCGCTGCCGCTTCTACATCGAGAATGTTTTAGAGGAACTTGACGCACCGGGCGAGTGGTACTATGACCGCAAGGCCAGGGAGTTGTATTATAAGCCTGCCAAAGGCGTGGACGTTGCCAAGGCCAGATTCGTGGCGGCAGGACACCTCAAAGAACTGTTTGTATTCAAGGGCAAATCCAGGGCGGGCGTGCCGACAGATTCTGTCAAACATTTGAACCTTCTCGATATGACATTTATGCACACAGCCCGAATCTTTCTCGAGCCGTATGAGGCCCGTCTGCGAGGTGACTGGGCGATCGCCAGGCTCGGAGCCGTGAGGTTCGACGGTGCCGAAGATTGTACCGTCAATGACTGCTTTTTTGATGCCGTTGGCGGTAATGGTGTGTTCATCAGCAACTACGCACGTCGCGTCAATGTCATCGGATGTCACTTCGGGCGGATTGGTGAGAGTGCCGTCTGTTTGGTCGGCAACGATGACGCTGTTCGCAATCTGGGAATGCACAAGGTTCGCTACGCCTCACACGACGGTATCGATACAACTCCCGGGCCCCGTTCGCTCAATTACCCTGCCAATTGTCGCATCTACAATAATCTCATACATGAAATAGGTTTGTTTGGCAAGCAGACGGCCGGCGTATACATCTCCGCCGCCGAGAAGATCACCATAAGCCACAACACCATCTATCGTGCCCCACGCGCAGGCATTTGTATCAACGACGGGTGCTGGGGCGGACACGTTATCGAATTCAATGATGTGTTCCAGACGGTTCGTGAGACTGGTGATCACGGTCCGTTCAATTCCTGGGGGCGAGATCGCTATTGGCAGTCCTATCATCGTGAGGGTCTCCCATGCGACATGTCACGCTCCAAGCAGTTATGTAGGCTGGACCATCGTACACCAACCGTCATTCAAAACAACCGCTTTGTGCATGAGGCCCGAGGCCACAGTTGGGGTATTGATCTGGACGACGGCTCGTCGAACTATGTTGTGCGGGATAACTTATGCCTGGGCTGTTCCGTCAAGCTGCGCGAAGGATTCTTCCGGACTGTCGAGAACAATGTCTTCGTAACCCCGTTCCCGCCGGCAAAGCAATGCTGCTTCAGAGGCAGCAGCGACATCATTCGACACAACATCCTCGTGGACATCAGCGGCAATAGGGGCTGGATTGATATCTGTGATCCACCGGTGGAGATGGACCACAATCTCTATTACAACTTCCGCGGTGAAATGCCGGTTTTTAGCTGCCGTCCAAACAGCATGGGTGAGGGCTTCAAGAGCAGAATGACCATATCTGAGTGGCAGGCGCAGGGGCTGGATAAATACTCGGTTTATGCCGACCCACAGTTCGTCGCTCCGGAGAAGGGTGATTTTTCCGTCAAGCCCGCTTCGCCGGCGCTGGATCTCGGGTTCAAAAACTTCCCAATGGATCAGTTCGGTGCACAGAAGGTGGATTACAAGAAAATCGTGGCCAAGGTCCACCGGAAATATCGTCTTGTGAATAATCAGTTACAATAAGATTGTAATGGACAAATGAACGTCTAATAGATAAGGAGCGTAGCAATGAAGTTCAGTCAGGGTATTGTAGCAGTGGCAACAGCGCTGAGTGCGGCAGTGCTGCTCGTCGGTTGTCAGAAGACAGCGCCGCAGAAACCCAGGAGCGTCAAACGGGTAGGCATGGTTATTGGGCTCAAAGAGGACAAGATCGAGGAGTATAAGAAAGTTCACGCCGACACCAATCCGGGCGTGCGTGATTTGCTCAACAAGTACCACATGCACAACTTCAGTATCTTTCTGCAAAAGATGCCCGACGGGAAGTACTACGAGTTCGGTTATTACGAATACACCGGGGACGACTTCGAGGGCGATATGGCCAAACTTGCCGTCGAGAAGCGTAACATCGAGTGGCTGAAGGTCTGTGATCCGATGCAGACACCGTTACCCGGCGCCGACGGGTGGACCGAGATGGAGCGGGTGTATTACAACCCGTAAGGTACAAATCCTGTATGATCCTCGAATTCGTGCGTGCCATTGGCTCTAAGTCTGCTACTTGATAGTATTCGCTCAGACCCAAGATACACCGCTTTGCTTAAGAGAATGAACTTATACCATTTTTCACTACTGTCCCGTTAAGATCTTAGAGAATTGTTGTAAAACAAGTAGGTTCAACAGGTTGTGAGAGAAAATGACTGTGATCGATTTCAACTCGCTTATAAACTTTGGCCAAATTACTTTCACGGATTTACAGAAAGGATTGGCCAATGCATGCCGGACGGATCGTTTTCTCACAATTGTTAGACTTTCTGCCCAAAAAGATATTCGACAAGTGCGTACGAAGATATCGCGGCAACCATCGAATAAAAACTTTTTCATGCTTCGATCAATACCTGTGTATGGCTTTTGCTCAGATAACTTATCGGCAAAGCCTTCGGGACATCGAAACCTGCTTGAGAGCGATGCAACCAAAACTTTATCATTGCGGAATTCGCGGAAATGTTTCTCGCACCACTCTGGCAAAGGCAAACGAGAATCGAGACTGGCGAATATATGCCGACTTCGCGCAAGTGTTAATAAACATCGCTCGAAAGCTCTATACGAACGAAGACTTCGGCGTTCAACTGAAGCAAGCTGCTTACGCTCTGGATTCAACAACCATCGATTTGTGTCTGTCACTGTTTCCATGGGCAAAATTTCGCAAGCACAAAGCCGCAGTCAAGCTACACACGCTAATGGACTTAAAAGGCTCTATACCCACGTTTATCCGCATTACAGACGGAAAAGTCCACGATGTAAATATCCTCGACGAACTGATTTTAGAGCCTGGTTCATTCTAGTTAATGGACCGCGGTTACCTCGACTTCGCTCGTCTTTATTCCTTTACTCAAAACCTTTCAACTTTTATTACAAGAGCCAAAACCAATTTAGATTATCGTCGCGTTTACTATCGCAAAGTCAACAAAACCACCGGTCTGCGATGCGACCAGACAATAAAGCTCAACGGCTATTATGCATCGAAGGATTACCCTGCAGTTCTTCGCCGAATCAGTTACTTCGATGTCGAGACCGACAAAAGATTAGTTTTTTTAACAAACAACTTTACGCTGCCACCTTTAACGATTGTTCGACTTTACAAATGCCGCTGGCGAATAGAAATTTTCTTCAAATGGATCAAGCAGTATTTGCGTATCAAAACATTTTTCGGCATTACCGAGAACGCGGTGAAGACTCAAATCTGGATTGCCATCAGTGTTTACGTTCTCGTAGCAATTATCAAGAAAGAACTCGAAATCGAGTTGAGTTTGGGCGAAATCTTGCAAATTCTCAGCATCGTACTTTTCGAGAAAGTCCCTATTACACAAGTACTTACGAAAAATCTGTCGTAAAATGAATTTTTTCAGTTTCATAACCAATTGTTA
>DAOVNI010000235.1 GCA_030630315.1 Phycisphaerae bacterium
CAGCCCGAAGTGCCTGCGGATATCCACATCGAAGTAATACTTGTCCCCGTGGTAGCCGAACAGCGCGTTGCTTTTGGCGACATCATCGGGCGAAACAAACTTCTCAAAGCGCTTGAGCTCTCTGGCCTTGCTGGTAAGGCCCCAGGTTTCAAGGTCAAGATTAAACTCGTACTCATCCATTATGAATTGTTTGAGGCGCATCAATTTTTTGTAGCTGCTCTTGCCCTGGAGCTTTTTGAAGCATTCGAGCCGGCGCCACTGCCAGATAACCGGGCTCATAATATTGGCCAGAACGAGACTGTACATCAGCTCCGGAAATACAAAGATTTCCATATCCGAAAGCGTTATCGCTGAGGTGTATTTTTGCAATTGCTCTGAATTCATTTTCTGTTGGCCCCAATTACTGTTTGCATTGACTAACAAGTGTATTTTAGACTTTGGCATACAAATTGCAAAGCCAAAATTTCCCCCGTGGATGTTGGAGTTGCGCTGTTTGTGTCAGCGCTTGAACCAGCTTTGAGTTCGCAGGCATATCTTAACAAGCATCAGCATAACCGGCACCTCAATCAACACCCCTACAACGGTTGCCAGCGCCGCACCGGATGAAAGACCGAACAGCATTGTCGAGGTAGCAATAGCAACCTCAAAATGATTAGATGCGCCAATCATAGCGGCGGGGGCTGCATCTTTATAGTTTAGTTTTAGCAACTTCGCCAAGCCGTATCCTAACCAGAAGATAAGATTGGTCTGGATGAACAGAGGAATCGCAATCCAAAGAATTGTTAACGGATTGGAAAGGATAACTTCGCCTTTAAATGAAAACAGCAAGACCAGAGTAACAAGTAATGCGATTATTGTAACAGGGGTAAGAACATGCAGAAATTTTTCTTTGAACCACGCTTCTCCCTTATGGGAAATAATCCATTTACGTGAGAAATATCCCGCTACCAAGGGTAAAGCTACATATATTGCGATAGACAGTAATAGCGCCTGCCACGGCACCGGCAGCCTGCCAACTTTCAGCAAAAAGCCTCCGTACAGCCCGTACAAGAGCAGCATCATAAGTGAATTGATGGCCACCATAACCAGCGTATGTCCATCATTGCCCCGCGCAAGAAATCCCCAGACCAGAACCATGGCGGTGCAAGGTGCTATTCCGAGGAGGATACAACCTGCAAAGTAACTGCGCCACAGCGGGACTTCCCACATCTTATCGCCGTTGACCTGGATGATTTTACCGATGCCATAAGTGGCGCCGACGGGCAGGTCAAGCCCGAACGGCATCCTGATGAGGTCAACGGCATCGGGACCAATGAAGGTATAGAATAGTGTGCCGAGGAAAAGCAGTGAGATTGCGTACATAGTAAAGGGCTTGACAGCCCAATTGACGAAGAGAGTGAGTCCCACGGGTCTGATGCTTTTGCCGGCCTTAAGTACTTCGGCAAAGTCGATTTTAACCATAATCGGGTACATCATAAAAAACAAACAAACTGCGATAGGTATTGAAACAACCGGGGCGTTGTTGACATATATGGCCATTCCATCAAGGTACTCGGCAAAGCCTGGAGCGAACTTGCCCAGGACAATACCACCTACAATACACAGAACTACCCATATCGTAAGATATCTCTCAAAAACATTCAGGCCCTTGGCTTGTTTTGGAATTGTTCCTTCTGCCGTCATTGCTTTGACTCCTGTTTCCTGCTCATAGCTCTTTATCATCCTTAACTACCGCTGATATAAGTTTGTCCATCTGGTCAGCAGCACCTTTTCTTACCATTTTGCCGACCTCTATTGCCTGTTGGATTTCTTTTTCATCAATTGTCATTTCGCGGGCTTTGTTCACATGATACTTTACACACGGCTGGCAATTGGCGGAAACTGATGCACCAATCGCAATAAGCTCTTTTACCTTAATATCAATCATCTCAATTTTTTCTCTTACTTACTGTTTGTTAAAATTTCCGGAAGTTTTTCTACAAAGGCCTTTATTTGGTCACGGACCCTTCGAAATACCGCCATAATCTCTTCTTCGCTGCCGGTCGCAAAATAAGGGTCGTCGAATGATTTGTGGGCGTGTTTTGTTCGGCCGGGAAACATTGGACACTGCTGCCTGGCATTATCACAAACCGTAACGACATAATCAAAGTTGATACCCACAAGCTCATCGACGCCCTTGGATGTGTGACCCGAAATATCAACGCCTGCTTCGGCCATCACTTTTATTGTCCTGGAGCTAACTCCAATCGGTCGGATTCCCGCAGAGTATGCCTCGATAAAATCACTCTTCAAGTGCCTGGCCCAGCCCTCCGCCATCTGGCTGCGGCAGGAGTTGCCCGTACAAAGAAACAGCACCTTTATCCTGTCTTTAGATTCATACATAACTGCTCAACATCCTACCACCAAATCATTGACGGCAAAACCCAAACAGCTCACAAAACTGACAGCCGCTGCGGTGGTGTCCCGTACAGTTATCCAGTATTCCGATTCTGGTCAATGCAAAATCATACTTTACCGGGTCAGCCGGTTCAATTTCTGCAAAACTTTCTGTTATTTGTACTGCGGTTGACAAAGAAGCTGCTTTTCGGTCGTAAACCCCGTTAGAAGTCTGTACCGAAGGTGGTCGCCCCGATTTGACGGGGTTACTTCTAATGGGGTAAAGCCCTAAAATCCTGCACAATCTGCTCATATGCACATCCACAGGCACAATGAGTCTGGTTTTGTCGAGCGATTTCCATAATCCCGCATCGACGTCATCATTACGTACCATCCAACGCAGAAAAAGATTGAGCCGCTTGCAGGCACTGCCGGATGCCGGCCTGGGCAGTAAATAGCTCAGTCCCTTTGGAATGTGACCATTGTGGGTTTTAGCGTACATATCCAGAAGCGAATCACAAAATTTCGACAATGCGGGAATGATATTCTTATCGCCGGGATTGTAGCCCTGAACAAAGAATTTTTCGATACTGCCGAATTCGTCAAAAACGTCTCGTAACAGTTCCAGCAAATCCGATATATCATCACCGGCTGTGAACCGATGTCTAAAATCTTTTAGCTTTGCTCTTTTCTGGGCATCAAAGTTTCGAACGAATTGAAAAGGGCCATCTCCCATACGTCCGAACAAATTGGTTAAGCTTTTTTCTATCTGCCGTACTCTGCCGTAAGCGAGAGCGGCTGCCAGGAAGCCGGCAACTTCCATATCCGGCCGATTGGAATATTGATATATGAATTGCAGCGGGTCCGGCTTTATAAAATCACGATGGTTGTACCTGGCATACAGTCTTTCCAGTACGTCTTTTATTTTTGCCCGCCGTTTACTCACCCAGCACCGCTGATTTGAACTGTTCAAAACCCATCTTCTCTATCAAGGCCCCGAGCCTTTGACGCGGCTTTGCGTTGGCTTTGTAGTATTCAATAATCTTGTCTATTAACTCAAGTGCCTGTTCTTCTGAGAGGTCTCTGACAAGCTCG
>DAOVNI010000197.1 GCA_030630315.1 Phycisphaerae bacterium
GCCTTTATTCTTATAGCTGCGTGGGGACAAAGCAAAGAGCATCTGCCGCACTGAATACAAATCTCCGGCTCCCACGCCGGTATATCGACGGCAATGTTGCGCTTTTCATATTGGGTTGTGCCGGTTGGAAACTTACCATCGACCGGCATCTTGCTTACGGGCAGCTTGTCTCCACGAAGTGCTATCAGTTCTGCGGTAACCTCTTTGACAAAATCAGGAGCATCTTCCGGGACGGGCGGCCGCATCTTTATCTTACTGGTTACCCTGTCGGGAACTTCAACTTCATAAATTCTCTCAAGGGCGCCATCGACAGCCGCATTGTTCATCTCGACAATTTTCTCGCCTTTCTTGCCGTAAGTTTTTCTGACTGCATCTTTGATAGCATCGACAGCCGTATCGAGCGGAATGATGTTGCTGATTTTGAAAAAGGCGGTTTGCATAATTACATTGATTCTTGGCCCCAGGCCGATTTCCTGAGCAAGCCCAATCGCATCAATGATGTAGAACTTCAGCTTCTTCTCGATTATCTGCTTCTGCACCTCCTGCGGCAAAGTGTCCCACGCCTCGTCCTTGTTGTGGCTGGTGGTCAACAAAAACGTTGCGCCCTCACGCACCGCTGAGAGCATATCATATTTTTCCAGGAAGCTCGGATTATGACACGCAACAAAGTCAGCCTTGTCCACAAGGTAAGGCCTTCGAATAAGCTGTTCTCCAAATCGCAGATGTGATGCGGTGACAGCACCGGCTTTTCTCGAATCGTAAACAAAGTAGCCCTGTGCGTAATTATCTGTTAGCTCGCCGATAATTTTTATGGAGTTTTTATTTGCACCTACCGTCCCGTCCGCTCCGAGACCATAAAACATTCCGGAGAGAAGCCCCTCGCTGGAAATCTCGAAAGATTCATCAACCTCCAGGCTGGTATGCGTTACATCGTCTATTATGCCGACCGTAAAACCATTTTTGGGCTTTGCAGCATCGAGATTATCAAAGGCAGCTTTTACCATAGCCGGCGTGAATTCCTTCGAGCCCAGTCCATATCGTCCCCCGACAATCAGAGGATACTTTGTAAAGGCTGTTTGTCCCTCAGACATTGCTTCGCCAATAGCGGTGCGAACATCCAGGTACAATGGCTCGCCGAGCGAGCCGGGCTCCTTCGTTCTGTCTAATACCGCGATTTTCTTTACGCTTTTTGGTAAGCAATCGACAAAGTGTTTACCGCTAAATGGCCTATAAAGTCTCACCTTTATGACACCGACCTTTTCACCTTTGGACGCCAGGAACTCAGCCGTGTCGTGAGCGGTGTCGGCCGCTGAACCCATCACAACGATGACTTTCTCAGCGTCTTGGGGCCCGACATAATCAAACAAATGATAGCTTCGCCCAACGAGCTTGCCAAATTTGTCCATTGTCTCCTGAACAATCCGCGGGGCAGCCAAATAATATTTATTCACCGTTTCTCTGCCTTGAAAGTAAACATCGGGATTCTGCGCTGTGCCGGAAATCATAGGCCTGTCCGGTGACAGCGCTCTGGCTTTATGCTGAGCAACTTCTGTTTCATCAATCATCGCACGCATATCATCGAACGTTAACTGCTCAACCTTTTGAACCTCGTGGCTGGACCTGAAACCGTCAAAGAAATGTATGAAGGGCACCCGCGAGGCCAGGCTCGCTGCCTGAGCGATGAGTGCAAAATCCATAACCTCCTGAATGTTGCACGAACAAATCATACCGAAACCGATCTGGCGACAAGCCATCACGTCCGAATGGTCGCCGAAGATTGAAAGTGCCTGACAGGCCAATGACCTCGCCGAGACGTGAAAGACGGTCGGCAGCAGTTCGCCCGCAATTTTGTACATATTGGGAATCATCAGCAAAAGTCCCTGTGAGGCCGTGAAAGTCGTCGTCAATGCACCGGCCGCCAATGCACCATGCACAGCTCCGGCAGCTCCACCTTCCGACTGCATCTCCGTAACTGAAGGAACCGTCCCCCAGATATTGGGTTCACCTCTGGCTGACCTGGCATCGGCAATTTCACCCATAACTGAACTTGGAGTAATCGGATATATAGCAATTACTTCGTTCGTAGCGTGGGCCACATATGCTGCCGCCGCATTGCCGTCAATTGTAACCATTTTGCGATCCATAGCTTCTCCACCTTCTAAAACAAGAACCATAAACAACTTAACTACACAGGCCTGCACCGTCACAGCAGGTCTTGCGCATTACGAAATGCTTTTATACAACTTTTTACTGCATCAGGCAATGTAAATTTTGTCAGAATTGAGAATAAGGTTTGCCCGAAAGCTGCAAATACCAGCCCCCGCTGTGGAGAATCCAGAGCCAAACGCTTTCTCTACCTTCGCGGGCCTCTGGCCGTGCTCAAAATGAAATAAAGGGAGGTACTAACCCGTAAAGGCAGGTGAAATTACAAAAAAGAGGAGTATCAAGCTGAGGCCATCCAAGAACGCCCACACCCAAAGCTCCTTAGAGTAGCGCCCAGTCAATACTCCTCTTTTCTGAAGATCATCCTCCTCTTAAAGACTAAAAATTTTTAGGAAGATCATCATCAAACAAGCTAAAACACCTAATGCTTGAGCTTCAAGGATTTATATATATTATACATCTGTTACGGCAGACTTGTTATCAGGATATTCCTGATTTTGGCGGTAGAAATACCTGATTTCGATGCCGACAGAGCAATGACCGCCGCTCCTGTTAAAAAACGCAGCACTACTCAATTAACGGCTATGTTTCGAGGGATGTGAGCCCTTTGCGGATAGCATATTTTGTAAGCTCGGCTACAGTGTGAATATCCAGCTTATTCATTATTTGCCGACGATGCGTCTCGACGGTCTTGACACTGATGTGCAGTTTCAAAGCGATTTGCTTTGTTGACTTTCCTTCCGCCAGAAGCTGGAGTACCTCCCGTTCCCTGCTCGTCAGGACATCCAAACCCGAAAAATCAGCTTTTGATAAGCGGTGCAGGTAGTCATCAACCACAACACCGGATATGGAAGGACTCAGATAGGTTTTGCCGGCGACAACAGTGCGGATTGCACGGGCCAATTCCTCAAAGGCGCAGTCCTTCAGCAGATAGCCTGAGGCACCGCTTTTTAGCATCTCCGTTACAAATAGCGAGTCGGAATGCATCGATAACGCGACTATCTTGACGTCTCCGAACTCGCCCTTGATCTGGCGAGTTGCCTCCATTCCGTTCAAATCCGGCATACTAACGTCCATAATAACTACATCGGGTAACAGTTCCCGCACCAGACGTACCGTCGTGCGTCCCTCTTCAGCCTCAGCCACCACTTCCATATCAGACTGCTTGTCAAGCAACGAGCGCAGGCCCTGCCGGGTAATCTTGTGGTCATCTGCCAATAAGATTCTTATGCTCATTTACGTCCCTCCCCGCTGTTTTGGCTCTCCTGGTCTATTGGCGCCGTCAGAGTAACCCGAGTCCCACGCCCGGGTTTGGATTGAATCTCAAGATGACCACCGATGTGCCCCAATCGTTCGCGTATGCTAAACAGGCCGAACCCCCCTGTTTTGTAATCGTGAGAACCGGCTTTGGATATGTCAAAGCCAACGCCGTCGTCCTCAACGCTCACCCGTATCTCATTACGCACTCTTCGAGTTGAAACCGTTACGTTGTGGGCCTGCGCGTGCTTTGCAACGTTGACCAGCAACTCCCGCACGGCCTGGAATAGAAGAATACGAACATTATTATCCAGCGGTTTGGTCTGCCCATCAGCTTTGAAGTCGGCTGAAAGGCCGTACTGCTGCCTTGTTTGTCTAACGAGCCATTCCACAGCCGCTTCGAAACCCAGCTCATACAGGACCGGAGGACTCAGCTCGAACGTCAGTGACCGTGTGCTCTCAATCGTCTGGGAGATTAAATTGCGAATTTCCTCCAGGTCTTCGGCAAGTTCCGGTGAAGCCGCCGATTCCCGCAGCGACTCTATTTTGATTTTGGAGATAGCCAGGTTCTGACCCACATGGTCGTGCACATCCATTGCTATTCGCCGCCTCATGCGTTCCTCAGCCAA
>DAOVNI010000092.1 GCA_030630315.1 Phycisphaerae bacterium
GCATCGCCATCCGGCCTAATATGGGTCGTTATCAAAATGTTGCTGGCTTTCTCAATTAGCCCAACCGCTTTTTGAAAATCACTGTTGTTTACCATCAGATCTCCTCAAATCATTAACACGATAGACAGAGCCCCAAGCATCAGCGCGGGGTTCCTACCCCTCACTTACGTTCGGGGCTCCGTGCCGTTCTGACGAACCAAATTCCATCATTTGCCCCTGTTCATTCTTAACATATCCTATCGCAGAAACAAGGCTTTCTTTTGTCCAGAGGTATTTTGTGCTTCCGTGCCGCGTCCAGAATCCTTTGAATTTCGATTTGACATTACTATGTTCCTTTATTGCTCTCGTTGCATAAGACTTAAAGTCTCTCATCATTCTATCGGGCTCCTCATCTCCACTTACGACAATATGAACATGATTACTTCTGACGTGAACGGCGTGTGCAAACCACTTGCGAACTTCGCAAACCCCAATTATCGCTCTTAACACTGCCTGTCTTAGGGTCAGTGTCAGTTCTAAAGGCGGATTCTTAAGAACGCTCCGTTCCTTCATTTGCCTCGTACAATTTTGCCCTAAAAAGACAGCACCATAACGATTATGCCTTTTATCTACACTACCTCTTTTGTCTCCATGCATCCAAGTCCCATAAGTCGTAAAAGTAATAAGATAAGCTAATGGCCTTGTTCTCATTTCCATTCCGCTACTTCGGTCCTCTGTGCCCACTGTGGCAAAAACAAATCCGTGCTAATCCATGGCTAAAATACCTTCAAAATATTTTTCGCTTTTTCGCAGTCTTTTGCGATTTGTTCGCTAAGCTGTGATTCTGTTTCGAACTTCTGCTGGTCGCGTATGCGTTTTATAAAATCCATAGCGAGCCATTTGCCGTGCAAATCGCCGACATCGTCAGTCAGTATGTGGGCTTCTATCACCAAAGGTTTGCCGCTGCCAAGAGTCTCTGACCTGCCGATACTAAAGGCGGCTGGGACTTTTTGTTTCGCCGCACAGACTCCTTCCTCGCTGTCACCGGTTTGGACAAAGCCCGCATAAACACCTTCGGCGGGGACAAGCTGCCGAACAGGTTCCATATTTGCTGTTGGAAAGCCTAATTGTTTTCCTTTGCCGCAGCCGGGTATGACCTGGCCAATCAGCCGATATGGTCTGCTTAGTGCAAGGGCGGCATCGGCCACGCTGCCGCTTTCGAGCATATTGCGAATGAGCGTGCTTGAGATTGTAACTGTCTGACCGGTTGAGAGTCTGACCTCTCTGGCCTCAATGACAGAAACCTCAAAGCCCTTCTCGGCCCCTAACTCTTGCAGTGTATAAACACCACCGCCACGGCCATATCCAAAGTTAAAGCTTTCGCCCTCAACCACCACGCCGGGCTGAATATTTTTAACAATGAATTGCTCCACAAAATCCTGCGGCGAAAGGCTTAGAAGCTCAACAGTGCTTTCCACAACGAAAAGGCAATCCACTCCGAATTCAGTAAGAAGATGTTTTTTCAACGCCAATGACGTTAGAATGCGAGGCTTTTTCTGCGGATGTAAGACGACAAGCGGATGCGGCTCGAAAGTCATCACCACCAATTGCGTCCGCCTTTCTGCTGCGGTTTGTCTGGCGGCGATTAAAATTTCCTGATGGCCGAGATGGACGCCATCGAAATTGCCGATAGTCAGCACGCAGCCCTTCTCTATTTTCTCAAGGCCGGATATTGTCTCTATAATCCTCATTCTGCGTCTGCCTGCCTTTTTATCTTAAGTTATGGCAAACTCTGCCGTTATTCTGCCGGCAGCTCGGAGCAATAATTTACCCGCCCAGACCAAAATCTGCAATGACTTTTGCATACCTTGAAAGGAAAACTTTTGCAAGATGCGCGACTTTATGTATAATTGTGCACCCGAATGCAGGAAACTATATGGCCTTAGCTTGATAATAAACTTTAGTAGTGGAGCTGACAATGCCATCAGGAAAGAAGATTAAAAATATAGTGGTAGAACTGAAAAACCATGCACCGTTTACGTTATTCGGCGCCTTGACAGGCATCGTTTTGATGGTGCTGTTTAAGAATATCGAGCACCAGACAAGCAAAGGGCTGTTCTACGTATTTCACCCCGCTCATGTGCTGTTAAGTGCGATGGTAACCGCTTCAATGTTCAAGTTGTACGCCAGAAAAAGCAATTTCATTGTAGTTTTGATAATCGGTTATATCGGCTCGATTGGCATCGCCACTGTTAGCGATTCACTGATTCCATACGCTGGCGAGATTTTGTTGGGTCTTGAGGCCCACTCTCATATAGGTTTCATTGAGGGCTGGTACGTGGTCAATCCTGCTGCGATATTGGGCGTTTTGATTGCCTACTTCTGGCCGAAAACAAAATTTCCCCACGCCGGCCACGTGTTACTCAGCACCTGGGCTTCGTCACTTCATATCCTCATGGCTTTAGGCGGTGGTATGTCTATCACTATGGGCATCGTGATTTTTATCTTTTTGTTCTTAGCTGTCTGGCTGCCCTGCTGCGTTAGTGATATAGTATTCCCACTTCTGTTCGTCAGAGGCGAGCCCCGCCCCTTTGACAAAGGGCGGGGCGAGCATGTGCCGCACTCGCACCATTGACCAAAGTTTAGTTTATATCAAAAACCTGAATCAACCGATGGACAAGCACTCGGCGGTAAGATAAAATATCTGCAATGAAACCGTACCCATTAAAATTCAGGCCGATTTACAAGCAGCGTATATGGGGTGGCCGGAAGCTGCGAGAGTTTTTCAATAAGGACATACCCGCCGGCGAAAAAATCGGCGAAAGCTGGGAATTGGCCGATTTGCCGGACGACAAATCCGTAATCTCAAACGGCGAACTGGCAGGGCAAACTCTTAGCTCTGTAATTCAGAAATACCCAAAAGAAATAACGGGTGATGAGAATTTCTCAGGCCCTTTTCCGCTGCTAATTAAATTTCTCGACGCCGAGGACATCTTGAGCGTGCAGGTCCATCCTGATGAGCAGACGTGCCGGCGACTTGGCAGGGGAGTGCCAAAAACCGAGTGCTGGTATATTATATCCGCTGTCGAGGGGGCGGTAATTTATAAAGGGCTGAAAAAAGGCGTAAGCAAAGAGCAATTTGCCGAAGCGATAAAGAAAGGCAGCATTGCAGAGCTGTTAACAAAAGTATCCGTCGAGGCCGGCCAATGTCATTTCCTTCCCGCCGGCACCGCCCACAGTATCGGAGCAGGTCTGCTAATAGCTGAGATTCAAACACCATCCGACACCACCTATCGCGTCTTTGACTTCAACAGAGTTGACGACAGCGGCAAGGCCAGGCAGCTTCACATCGAAGAAGCACTGGAAAGCATCCACTTCGACGCCTCCGGCGATAACCTTTCGGTTACAACAATAGGTCGGCTGGTAGATTGCAAATACTTCAAGATAGACAAAGGCACACAGGGGCAAAACTGTGAGCTGCTCCTTTCGCCGGGAAAAATGAAAACGCTGATTATTCTTACCGGCTCCGGAACGATTACCGGAGCCGAAGGAAATGCCGTTGACCCCGTTAGAAATTCTACCACAGCCGGTATAAGGCAAAAACAGGAAATTTCTAACGGGGTCGAATTCAACGCGGGTGATACTTTACTTGTCCCTGCTGTTTACGAAGGAGCTATACAGTTTGCCGACGATACGCAATACCTGACCGTAACGGTTTAATCAATTCGAAATCTGAATATGCGAGCGTTAAATTCCGACAATCTTAAGGCCAGTTACATTGCCGTCCTTTTAGCTGCGGCTGTGCTTTATGTAGCGACCTGTGCACCGGGGCCGCTCTGGCAGGACAGTGGAATGTATCAATACCGAATCTGGCACAACGACGTTGAGGGTAGGCTCGGCCTGGCACTTTCACATCCGCTCTATCATCTTATCGGCATCGCCGTTAAATATATACCCCTCGGTGAATTTGCATACAGGCTCAATTTGATTTCAGCGGTTGCAGCAGCATTTACCATTGCAAACCTGTTTTTGCTGCTGCGATTATGGCTGAAGAAAAATTTGCCTGCGATAATCGCCGCTGTTACGTTGGCCCTTTCGCATACTTTTTGGCGGCACGCCGTAATCGCAGAAGACTATACTTTATACACGGCACTGTTATTAGCTGAATTGCTGATGCTGCTGCAATACGTTAAAACGAAACGAATGGTGTTTCTATATCTGTTAGCACTTTTCAACGGCCTGGCAATCGCAAACCATATGTGGGCTGCTATTGCATTCGCCTGCTACGTGATATTTCTGGCAGCTTTATTAGTTCAAAAACAAATCAGATTAAGGCACCTCGGCGTTATTGCTGGGCTGTGGGTCATCGGTGCAGCTCCCTATGAATATCTCGTTGTAAAGAATATTTTTGAAAGTGGTTTCTGGCCGACTTTGGCTTCAGCGCTTTTTGGCAATGAATGGCGCGAAGATGTTCTTAACGTTGGTCTGTCAGCCCGACTTGTCAAAGAAAATTTCATTTTTCTGGCATACAATTTTCCCACGCCCAATTGTCTTCTCTTCTTTGCAGGTCTCTACGGCCTGAAAAAAGTATCACCGGGCCGGGGTTTTAAAAATGTCCTTCTGGCATTGTTAATTCTTTTCTTCGCATTCGCTTTTCGATATACGGTGCCGGACAGATACGCATTTTTCATACCATTTTATTGTCTGGTTTCCATCCTGATTGGTGTCGGTTTTAATTTGCTTATTACCTCCCCCAATCGCAAGACTCTGCGCTGGATAGTCCTCGCCCTTGCTCTGCTGCCTATACCAACTTATATCATCGCCCCTGTTGTAGCGCAAAGAATGCAGTTTAATCTTCCCACAAGAGCAGATGTCCCCTACCGCAATGACTACAAATGGTTTTTGCGGCCCTGGAGAACGAGTTACAGTGGAGCGGAAAAATTCGCCGATGAAGTATTCAAGGAGCTTGACCCTGATGCCGTCGTTTATGCCGACAACACGATGGTTTATCCACTGCTGTATATGCAGGAAGTTAAAGGAAGAAGAGCAGATATTAGAATCATATCCGAACACGCAAGCAGTGAAGGTTTGCCGGTATTGAGTGAAAAATCCATAGAGCAATGGCTGTCGGAAGGAGACGTTTATGCCGTCTCGCCGGTAGATGGACGTAAGCAGCGGCGAATCGTCTGGAAGATAGGTGATTAACGGATTCCCGTCTCAATCCTCCTTGCGAATTGCCCCCCGCAGCCCCTCCATTTTCAGATAACCTTTTTTCCACACAACCAGGCCCGATACCACAAAAACAAGAACATACACGCCTGCAGCATATCTTGTTCTTATCTGGCTCATCACCAGGCCGATTACAGCATAAGCACCGGCGAGCACATAACAAATAGCAACGGTCCTTTTTAGAGGTATTCCCCTGTCAATCATCTGGTCGTAAATATGGCCGCGGTCGGAAACGAACAAAGGCCTGTGATTGAGCAATCTCCTCACCAGCGCAACAGCCGTATCGAGAATGGGCAGCCCAAAGACGACTATCGAAGCCAACCACCATCGCGGAACTTGCTCGGCAAACAAAATCATCAGGGCGGCTACCATAAAGCCAAGCAGCATACTGCCGGCATCGCCCATAAATATCTTGGCCGGATACCGATTGAAAGGCAAAAAGCCACAGACGCCTCCTACAAGCCCAAGACAAATTATAATCCGCACAGGGTCACCGACTTCACTGAATCCCCACGTCGCCAGATGCATCGAAAGAAGCAGCATAGCAATAGTAATAATTGCTGTCACCCCCGCACAAAGTCCATCCAGCCCGTCAAGCAGATTTAATGAATTTGTCGCACCAAGGACAAAAAATATCACAACGAAAATACTTAGAATCATCTCAAGATTACGGGGCATTGGCAAATGCAACGGGCCGGTAATATAACGTAGGCCCGGAACGATACCTATATTGTAGGATGCGTTTTCTGCATACCAACAGGTGACTAACAGCAGAATAACAGCAGCGAGAACCTGGCCAAGGATTTTTCGCATCGGCTTTATGTCGAATATATCGTCGGCGAGTCCGACAAAACACGCTATTGCCCCGCCGGCCAGTATCCCCAGCAGCCACTTCAACGCCGGGCTGAAAAAATCCTCGTTTCTCAAACAGTAGATACCCGCCAGAACGCCTACTGTCAGACCGATGAGCATACCGATTCCGCCGAGGTAAGCTATGGGCTCTTTGTGTGTTTTGACCAGGTCGTCCGGTCTGTCAACAATGCCAAACTTCACTGCTAATTTTTTACAAAGCCACGTAGCAGCCAGCGCGCAAACAAATGAACTGACGATTACAGGCCAAAACTGGAGCGCCCAGCTTAGTGGTCTCTTATCCCCGATCAGGTTTTCGAACATTATCTCTTATTTTCTTTAGACTTAAAATTTTCAATCCAGACTTCATCATCATAGCGAAGCATAACTAAATTGTCTTTGAAGCCATCGAAACGGATATTTACTTTTGAAGCCAACAGCTCCTGCAATATCCATTTTGGAAAGTTGGCGCCTGCTTTTATCGACAGTGGGACGCCGCCTCCGAATCGCGGATTTATCTCGATGAATTTTACCTTATCATCGCCGGTCAGGAACAATTGCAAAGTTATAACGCCCGGCCCAGCGCCGAGTTTCTCAACCAATCTCGCAGCTTCGCTCATAATGGCCGGGTGCTTTACCGCCTGGCTCTTGCTCACCTCGCC